>URRM01000005.1 GCA_900550295.1 uncultured bacterium | reverse complement strand
GCTTGTTTCTACAGAAACAAGCCCCGCCTCAAATGTTATAAATGCTAAATAATAACCTAATTACTTAAGTTTGGTAAATTGTTTATTAAGTCTGCAACTCCGTTGTTATTTGAATTTGCAGGAGGTGTCATAGGTGTTGATGTAGTGTTGTTAAGGTTTAGAACCTTATTGATAGCGTTCTGTGCGTTTGTTCTAGCGGTGTTTAGTACTTGTTGAGCACTTTGTTGAACTTGACTGGGCTGAGTTGATGTTGTTGTACTTGTTTGAGAACTTGCTTGAGGTGTTGCAAGCCATTTGAAGTACGATACAGAGCTTGTAGATTCTAAAGAACCGTTTATTGCTGCTTTAAACTCTTTTGTGTTGGCTTGAGCCGGCGATAAATCAGGTAATAGCGCCAAATTTTCACCACTAGGGTTAGTCGTTATCTGGTTTATAAGGGATGAAGTAACCGTGCCAATCTTTGGTATAGAGGCTATCAGGCTATTTACAGAGAAGTTTCCAATAGGTCCTAAAACGCTAACAACCTCATTAGACAAGCGTCCTAGGATAATTAAATCAGCTCTGTTATTCAAGATATTTACTCGTCCTTTTATGTACATACTCATTGCAGGGCCTGATGTTTGGATTCTTTCAAGGGTTGCCCATCCGTTAGATAGCGAAACAGCACCTTTTATGTACTTGAATTCACCCGTTTTCTTTACTTTTACGGCACCTACAACGGCGCTCATTGTTGTTTTTAGTAGGTTATTAGCCAAAATATTTTGTGCGTAAAGCAAGTTTTCTAGCTTACCCAAAGCTCCCATTTGACCGTTAGAAACAATGAATTTTACTTTTCCCTTAAGGCTTTGCATGATTTGAATGTCTGTTAAGCCTCTTGCAGTAAGGTTTATGGCATCAAAATCAAGTGAACCGTCCATTAAATTGCGCATTCCGGTACATGCAAACATTGCCGAATTGGCGTTTAAGTAGCGTCCTTGAAGGTTTATGCCGGTACTTGAGTATAACAAATTATATGTGATATTACCCGCAATCTTGCCCCCATAGGCACTTGCGCTAACATTGTTTAATTTGAATAGGTTGTTGTATAGGCTAAAGTCAGATGTAGCGTTGGTTGCAACGATTGTACCTGACGAAATTCGCTCTACTTTTGCGTTTCCGCTTGCAATTGTTACTCCTGCATCTGTTCCAGGGGCAATATTACTTTGTGGAAGCAATGAAATCATCTTCATAAGACTGTCAGCATTGATGTTTTCAGCGTTAAAAGTCATAGAACGTATGTATACTCCACGATTGAAGTTACTGTTCATTGTTGCAATTATCTGCATTACTGAATCTGCGACTTTTATGTTTCCGCAATACACGTCTATAAGGTTCTTTGTGGCATTTATAGTTATATTTTTACCAACAGTTTGAATGCTTGGTAAAGAAGCATAAGGAATGTTTACCATCCCTGTTATTACTGGGTTTGTGACTGTTCCTGAAACATTCAAGTCCCCTTTTATTTGAACTTGAGAGTTTGTAAATGTCGGAACGCTTATAGTTACTTGATTTGGAATTGAGATGTTTAAGCCTGAAATGTTTTGAACTCTGCCGAAAAGGTTACTAATAGAGCCTTTTGCCTGTAGAACTTTAGTTGAACCTGAAAGATTTCCATTAAAGTTTTCAGTAATACCGTTGTTGTGAAATAATGAATTAATACTGATATCATTGATTTTTAAGGTATTGTTCTCGATTTTTAAATCAGCGTTAATCAATGATGTTTTGCCTTTTAGCGAGTTTATATCTATAATTGATAGGTGGTTAGTGTTGTTTGCCAATATTTGGGCGTTGATTATTTGAACTTTAGAATTGCCTGAAATCTTTGCTATAATTGGTAATCTGCCTGTTGCTTTAATATTATTTCTGATACTTCTGTCTAGAGAAGAACGGATGTCGTTAGCTCCCAATAAGCCTTTTGCGGTGATGTTTATGCTTAAATCTGAATTAGAGTAGTTTTTTACCTTACCTAATACCCCTATTTTCGAGTTATTAAGCATAACATAGACAGAATCTAAGTTGATGTCCTTTTCGTTAAAACTGATTTTAGAGTGAGGTATAGAAAATGTCGGTAAACCACTAACAATAATCTTTAGACCGTTTATGTGTCCTGCTCCGTTAACTTTAGCGCCCTTTGTAGTAGCATCAACCTTTGCTAATGGAAGTATGACAGTAGTTTTATTTGGTTTGTTGTATAGGTTTATATTTTCAATGGCAAGATTTATTTGAGGAACAATAGAGTCCAATTTGCCTTTTATAACGCCGTTTAGAGTAATATTACCCGATTTTATATTATTTTCTTTAAGTGCCTGAATTTGTCCAATAGCAAGTAATGCAGCCTTTAATGGAATTTTATCGGCTAAGATGCTGATATTTGCGTAAGCATTCGTATCAATTGCACCCTTTAACGATAGTGGCGCACCATTGAAGTCTGCAGAAGCTTTTGAAATATTGATTCTATTTGAAGAGAAGTCAATATCTGCCTGAATATTTTTCAATGTAACATTGTATAAATTATAATATATATTTGCATCTATAACTTTCAAAAATCCACTGGAATTAATGGTTTTGAAGTCACTTTTAATATTAAAATTAGCTTTAATTTGACCGTTTGCCTTTATTGCGTTTAAGTCAGTTACGCCAACTAGTGGTAAAACAGCATTTACAAGTGAAAAAAGGTTTCTAAGTTCCAGATTGTTTGATTTTACGTTCAAATCAATGTATTGACGATTTCCATATTTGAAAATACCGTCAATACTCGCTTTTTCATTTATATCTGTATAAAAATCTGCTAATATTTTAATGCTTTTTTCTTTTAGTTCTAGGTTTAGTGAACTTGCCGGAAGTTGTTTTCCTTGCACGATTGCAGACAAGTTTGAGATGTTAATTTTACCATCTGTTTTTATGTCTTCCATAGAACCTGAAAGCTTTGCCATTGCTTTAATATCGGCTGTTAAATTAAGTTTGTATAAGTTTTTAAATATGGTTATAACGTTGAATTGAGCAGTTTTTTCGTCTTTTGATTTTTGTGAAACGTTTGTAAAATCAGGCATTACAAGTGATGTAAGGTCTAAATCGTAGCTTATTTGCTTGCGTTTATCTAAAAGCATTTCACCAATCGCTTTAAATTTAATCTTTTTGTTTAAAATAAAGTCGCAAACCTTGAAATTAGAACCCTTTAATGCATAATGTTTGTCTGTAATGTTGTCAATAAAGGTTATAGAGTATTTTTTTACAACGACGTCAGGCATATTTTCTGAAAATTCAAGTCCGTAAGGTAAAACCATTGTGGTTTGTGTGTTTTGGAAGTTTTTATCTTGTGAAGGAATGAATTTTTCAATTGTGAAATGACCATCTTTTTCCACGCCAAGTCTAGTGATAATCTTATCTATAGCGATTTTGTTTATCTTTATTTTTTTGAAAACTAAATATGGCAATGAGATTGTCGTATCAATATTGTCAATTTGAGCAAATTTCTCTCCGCTTTTGTAGAAAGCGTTGATTTGACCGACTTTCACACCTGCAGAAAGGTTCCAAGTTGTTGAAACCCTTACATTTTCAAATTTTATAATAAGTCCTTGTTCCGGATTTTTATCATTATTAAGCTCATAATTATAGTCTTCAAGCTTTACAAACGCAGGAATGGCAAGTAAAAATGCCAAGTAAACAATTACAAAAAGCGAACCAAATGTAATTAAACTTATTTTCAAAGCTTTCATTATATTCTCTCCTTTTATAAGTTTTTAATTCTCGAAAAGACCTCTGTATCAGGGGCATCATATGTATGTGTGAAGAAATAAGCGCTAGATGCTACCATTGCAGCGTTATCTGTGCAATATTTCATTTCCGGAGCGTGAACCTTTATACCTAAAGATTCTAATTCAAACATTTTTTTGCGGATTTCGCTGTTAGCCGCAACACCGCCTGCTATTACGGCTTGTTTATAACCTGTTTCTTCAAGAGCTTTTTTAACCTTTTTTACTAAGGTTGAACTTACGCATTCTTGGAATGATGCGCAGATGTCATTTATAGGTAATTCTTTACCGGCAAATGATTTGACCAAACGCAATACAGCTGTTTTTAAGCCGCTAAAACTGAAATTGTAGCCGTCAACTTTCGCTTCAGGAAGTTTGAATGCGTGTGGATTACCTTCTTTGGCTAATTTATCAAGAGTTGCTCCTCCAGGGTAAGGTAAGCCCATTAGTCTTGCAACCTTGTCATAAGCTTCACCTACCGCATCATCAATGGTTTCACCCATAATTGTTATATCTGAGTTTGATTTAACATTTAGAACTTGAGTGTGTCCACCACTCACTAATAATGCCACAAAAGGAGGCTTTAAATCTGTATTTAGGTAGTTTGCACTAACGTGACCATTTAAGTGATTAATACCAATAAAAGGCTTGTCATAAATAAGCGCAAGGGTTTTAGCTGCGTTTAGACCTACAAGCAAGCACCCAACCAACCCAGGCCCAACAGTGCCGGCAAAAGCATCAATTTGTTCAGGTTTTAGACCTGAAGTTTCAAATGCTTCTTGAATAACCGGATTAATTGTATCTAAGTGCTCACGTGCAGCAATTTCCGGGATTACGCCACCATATTTTGCGTGGGTTTTAATTTGTGAGGCAACAACATTTGCAAGAACTTCTCGCCCATTTTTTACAATAGCGCAAGCTGTTTCATCACAACTTGATTCGATTGCCATTATGATATTATCGGCACCTTCGCCGATTTCAACTTCTTTTCCTGTAAAAAAACTTTTTTTCTTCATATTTGTATTATAATACAAATATGAATTTTATAGACAAAGCAAAAATTAAAGTTATTTCAGGTCACGGTGGCAACGGTGTAGTTGCTTGGCGCCGTGAAAAATTTGTTGATAAAGGCGGACCTGCCGGTGGTGACGGTGGACGTGGAGGTGACATTTATTTAGTTGCTGATGAAGGCTTATCAACTCTTTTAGATTTTAAATATAAGTCTGTTTTTAAAGCTCAAAGCGGTGAAAACGGAAGAATCAAGAACCAATATGGTAAAAGCGGAGCTGATTTAAAAATTAAAGTGCCGGCGGGGACAGTTGTCCGTGATTTAAAAACAGATAAAATTATTGCTGACTTAATTCATGACGGACAAGAAGTGATTATTGCAAAAGGTGGTCGTGGTGGTCGAGGTAATGCAAAATTCTGTACTCCTCAAAAACGTGCGCCTCAATATTGTGAACCTGGGGAACCGGGAATTGAAAGAGAATTGGCATTAGAATTGAAGCTTATTGCTGACGTTGGTTTATTAGGTATGCCAAATGCAGGTAAATCAACATTTATCAGTGCAATTAGTTCAGCAAGACCAAAAATTGCAGATTATCCGTTTACAACTTTAGTTCCAAATTTAGGTGTCGTAAGAAAACCAACTGGTGACGGTTATGTTGTAGCTGATATTCCGGGGTTGATTGAGGGTGCTTCTGAAGGTGTCGGCTTAGGTCATGACTTTTTACGTCACGTTGAAAGATGCCGTTTCTTAGTTCATATCGTCGATTTGACCCAAGAAAATCCGATGGAGAATTATGATAAAATTAATGATGAATTGGCTAAGTATTCGGACAGATTAGCTAATTTATATCAAATAGTTGCTCTGAATAAAATAGATGCAATTGATGAAGAAACTAGAGAAAATTATTATAAACAATTTAAAGAAGTTGCAGATGATGTATTCTTAATTTCTGCTGCAACACATGAAAATGTTGATAAATTGACTTATTTTATGGCTCAAAAAGTTGATGAAATTGAAAAGCCAGTTTCTGACGTTGTTGTAGAAGAAGACACAGGTGCTTATGACAATGACGACAGCAGTTTTGAAGTTATTAAGGTTGCAAAAGATGCATTTATCATTATGGGTGGTAAATTGAAACGTTTGGCAAGTGTTACGGATGACAGAAACCGTCAACAAATATTACGCTTACAAAACGTAATGCAAGGTATGGGCGTGTTTGATGAACTTCGAAAACAAGGCATCAAAGACGGTGATACAGTTGTAGTCGGACATTTAGAATTTGAATTCTATGATGATGAATTTTAAAAAGATACTGAATCTCAGCATTCTTTTTTATTGATTTCAACATGTTGATATTTTTAGAATTATCATTATAAACCAATTGGGGGATATTTAAATGAACTCCCTTAAATTTTTGCCTGTTTTATCCGATAATAGAAATAGCGAGGTTTTATATTATGTTTTCCCCAATGATTCAAAATCTAATATCATCGAGTGGTCAACAAGTTGCAATGCAACGTGCTGTTCAATTGAACACATATTTGAACCCTCCAAAATTATCTAATGTTGACATGCCGAAAGATGTTGACAAAAAGTCTTTTGCGGAAGTTTTGAAAAATTCAAAAGCTCAACAAACAGACAAAACAGGGTTTGGTTCATTAGTTAAAAATCCGTCTGAAACTATAAAAGCAAAGATTTTAGGTTCTAGCAACTCTAATAGCAAATTCGGTTCTTTAACAGGATTGGGTAATATTAATGCGCTAACTACAGCATCTTCTACAACTTCTATTCCTGAAGTTTCTCGTACAGCACCAAAAGCTCAAATTATTGCTATGATTGATAAAGTTGCGAAAAAGCACGGTGTTGATCAAAAGTTAGTAAGAGCTTTAGTTCGTCAAGAATCAGGTTTCAACCCTAATGCTACATCTCATTGCGGTGCTCAAGGTTTAATGCAATTAATGCCTGCAACTGCAAAAGGTTTAGGCGTTACAGATGCTTATAATCCGGTTCAAAACGTTGAAGGTGGCGTTAAATACTTAAAAGGTTTATTAAATAAGTATAATGGTAACGTAATCTTGGCACTTGCAGCTTATAATGCAGGTCCCGGAGCTGTAGACAAATACGGTAATGTTCCACCATACAAAGAAACACAAAATTACGTAAAATCAATTTTGGCTAATTATCTATGATGAGTTTATTTAATTTTATATACAGATATTTTATAGTTTTATTCGGTCATTCTACTGGCGCAACCAAATAATATCATTGAATATTATTAATACCATAAGGATGATTAATAGAGTGAAGAAAATAGTACCGATTTTTTCTACTGTTTCGTCTTTTAATCTTCTGCCTCGAATTTTTTCAATGATTAAGAATAGAATGTGTCCGCCGTCTAATGCCGGAATTGGCAAGAAGTTTACGATTGCTAAGTCCATAGAGATTATTGCGGTTAGTAATAATCCGTAGAATAAACCACTGTTTTGGATAATATCACCGCCAACTTTTGTGATAGCAACAATGCCGTGCAAGTCTTTTAATGGAACTTTACCGGTAAAGATTTGTCCAAGTCCGTAAACCATATAATATGTGTTGTCATATAAGTATTTTGTACCGTATTTAAGAATTGATTTTATACCTTGAGTTTTAATCAAAACTTCTTTTGATTCAAGTTGAACACCGATTTTACCTTTTTTGTCTGTGGTAAATGGTTTTAGTGCAATATGTTTACCGTTTCTATCAACTACAAAATAAAGTGGGTGGCTATTATCAGCCATAGCTTTTGACAAATCTCTTAGTGTAAATTGCTCATTACCTGTGATATATTTGTCATTAGTAAGACTATCTCTTACTTTTACTTGTATTTCATTAAGCTTTTCATCGTTGTTAACAGGTTTTACAATACCAACCTCTTCCTCTTTTTGTAAACCGATTGCCGGTTCAAGTTCTCTATTGGGAAGTTTTACGGTAACTCCTTTTGGAATAACTTCATCTTCTGTGAATACAAAGTTTATTTCTTTCAATTGGATTAGGTACCTATTGGCAAGTGTTTGATTATAAAAATCATCATTTGTTTTGCTAAGGTTTACAATTGTAAGCAATGAGTTTGTGTTTGTAATTTTTGTGTTGTTTAAAGAAACAATTCTGTCGCCCTTTTGCATTCCTGATTTCCAAATTGGAGCTGATTTTTCCGCAACAATATTGTTAACATAAACATCATATTTTCCTGCAGGCATGTAACCCCAATGGAAGGCTGCCAAATATACAATTAAGAATGCGCAAATTACGTTGAATATAACACCTGCAGAAACAACGACAGCTCTTTGATAGATAGGCTTATTTAAAAATCTGTCAGGTGAATCTTTATCCAGTTCACAATCTTTTTCGTCATCAGGAAATGAAACATAACCGCCTAATAAAAAGGCATGAACTAAAATAGTTACATCTCCGATTTTTTTTTGAAACAATGTTGGACCAATAGGAAGTCCAAAACCGAATTTTTCTACTTTTATTCCAAACATTCGTGCTGTAATAAAGTGTCCAAATTCGTGTACAAGAATTAAGATACTCAACAACACAAGCATTATTAAAATTGACATAATATCTCCTTTTTCTATAATATATTTTATCATGAAAAATTTTTTGTTAAGTCTTTTAGATTGGATTTATAAAAAGAAATGTTATTTCTGCGGAAGTTCAAGAGATTGCACTATTATGTGTAATGACTGTTATAACTCAATGTCGCACGTGCCAATAGGAATTAATAGGACAATTTTGAATAAAGAAATTTACGCATGTGGGATTTACGAAAAAACTATGCAGAAAATGATAAGAGGTTTAAAATATCATGGACAAAGAGAGTTAGCATATTATCAAGCTAAATTTATGTGGGAATATTGGCAAAATTTAAGTTTTACGGAAAAGTTTCAAGTTGTGCCTGTTCCGATTTATAAAACAAGAATGAAAAGAAGAAAATACAATCATATGGAACTCGTGGGTGAAGAATTTTGTAAACTCACAGGTTATATCTTGAATACAGACTTAATAATCAGAGTTAAAGATACAAAACCTCAATACAATTTGAAAAGATTTCAAAGAATGGAAAATTTATCAAATGCTTTTGAAGTTGATAAATCAAAACTTTTGGATAAGCCAATCTTACTGCTAGATGATATTTGTACAACCGGTTCAACTTTTGAATCTATGATTCAGGAATTGAATAAAAAGGATATTTATAATATAACATGTTTAGCTACAGCAACGGTGGATTTCTAATGAAAAAGATTTTATTTTTAATTTGTTTAATGTTAATAGGTGCAAATTCTTATGCGGCTGATTGTGAATCATCTTCTCAATGCGTAATTATTGGCAAAAAGTTAATTGATCAAAAAGAATATAAAAGTGCTATTGAATGTTTTGATAGTGCTATTTCAATGGATGAAGATGATGAATTTGCTTATGCCTTCAGAGCGAGAGCCAAATATTACATAAAAGACTATGAAGGTGCTGTTTGTGATGCAGAAAAATCATTGGAATTTAGAAAAACTTCACTGGCTTATAATGCAAGAGCAAGTGTAAAATTAGTAAATGGTGATGTTCAAGGCGCAATTGATGATTTGACAAATGCAGTAGAACTAAATCCTAACTATATGCAATGCTATGAAATGCGAGCAAGAGCAAATATTGAACTTGAAAATTATGTTGAAGCGCTTGAAGATGCTGGAAAGGCAATAAAATTAGAACCAAAATATTCTGAAAATTATGAAGTAAAAGCAAGAGCTGAAATGGGGCTAAAAGATTACCGTTCAGCTTCTAGAGATTTTTTAATTGCTTCAAGTATGTACAAAGTTGACGGAAATAGAAAATCTTCAAGAAAAATGCAAAATTTGGCAAAATATTGCAAGAGGAAAGTTAAGTGATAATAGCAGAGTTTGCTAAATATTTACAACAACATGATGAAGAAATTGTAGAACACAAATCGAGTTGCAGTTTACTTTGCGCTTGGGTTTTGTCTATTTTAGAGAGAAAGCCTCAGAATAATGTTGAGAAAATAGTTCATGCAGAAATAGCTTTAGCGCAAAATGACTATGGTGAATTTTTACTTGTTGCAAAATCGAAAAGCGGGCAAAAGTTAACGAACGCACTTTATAACTTTGCATTGAGCTACGAGCAACATTTAATGCGAAAATGGTTACATGATAAAAATGCAAATGATTTTAATAAGGATGTTTAGAAATTTTTATTAAATTTTTACTGAACTTTGCTTGCTTAACAATTTTTAAACTCATGCTTGATTTTGAAACATGTTTTACATAAGATATTTTTACAAACCGCAGACAGTTAGTGCCGAAAGGCTTAATGTAACAGCTAACCGAGGTCAAAAACTTAATTTAATAGTATTTTGATTGGAAATTTTGCGGCTTAGTGTAGGCAAAATTTTTTTTTTATGCTTACACGAAATAGGTCGATAAAAAGTAAATCCAAAGGAGAAAAAATGTCAACAAGAGCATTTAAAGATGAGAAAATCTCAGAAATTAAAGAAAAAGTTGATAAAGCACAAGTGGCTATCGTTACTGAATACCGTGGTATGACAGTAGAAGAAATCACAAAATTACGTCGTGAAATCCAAAAAAACGGTGGCGATTACATGGTTACAAAGAATACTTTGGCTAAAATTGCAATTAAGGATACTCCTTATGAAATCTTAGCTGAAACATTAAAAGGACCGATCGCTATTGCATTTGGTTTTGATGATCCGGTTAGCCCTGCTAAAGCTTTGTCAAAATTCATTAAAGATGTTAAAAAAGGCGAAATTATCGGTGCAGCATTAGATGGCAAATTATTGTCAGCAGAAGAAACAAAAGCATTGGCAGCTCTTCCATCAAAAGAAGAAATCTACGCAAAAATGCTTGGCAGCATCAATTCACCAGCATCTGGTATTGTTGGTTCTATCAACGCAGTTATGGCACAACTTACACGTGCTATGGCAGCTGTTAGGGACCAAAAAGCAGCATAGTTATGCATTTGCATAATTAGCAAATTAAAAAGTAATTACTCAGAAATTTATTATGAAAGGAAAATAAAATGAGCAACGTAGAATCAATTTTAGAATCAATCGAAAAATTAACTTTATTAGAAGCAGCTGAATTAGTAAAAGCTATGGAAGAAAAATTCGGCGTATCAGCAGCAGCTCCAGTTGCAGTAGCAGCAGCTCCAGCAGCAGGCGCAGCAGATGCAGGTGAAGCAGCAGACGCAGAAGTTACAGTTGTATTAGCTTCAGCTGGTGCTAACAAAATCGCTGTATTAAAAGAAGTTCGTGCTATCACAGGCTTAGGCTTAAAAGAAGCTAAAGATTTAGTTGATGGCGCTCCAAAACCAGTTAAAGAAAACGTTAAGAAAGAAGACGCAGAAGCTATCAAGAAACAACTTGAAGCAGCTGGTGCTACAGTAGAAATCAAATAGTTTTCTATTTAGAAAATAATTTCTTTAAAAGGGTGGAAGTTTTAATTAAAATTTCCGCCCTTTTCGTTGCAATGACTGTTTTGTAAACAATTGTAAAAGCATGTGTCAAACACTAGCAAATATTTTTTTGATGTATTTTAATTTTAATATACTAGTATTTGTAAGGGAATGTGATGAATATTAATCCAGTAATGCCTCAAATCCAACAAGGTTTTACCTCAAATAAAGAACAAGAGCCGAAGAAATTAAAGTACGCTAAAGATACTTTGTTGGAAAATAATTTGAAGACAAGAGCTACAATCCAAGCTGATAAGCTTACAAAAGCTTTTACTACTTATCCGGCTAAAGGTTTAAAAGGCGATAGAAATGCTAATTTCTATGAATTTTTGACAATGGGTACTGTGCCATATTTAATGGGTAGTGCTGCATTGATGGCAGTTTTTAACTTAGCTAATAAATATTTCACTCCGTTTGCGCAATCTAAAGCAGGTTCTATAGGTAAGAAAATGGCTTTAGGTGTTGCAATGTATGGTGTTGCAAAAGAAGCTTCAAAATCATTGGTTAACGTTCCTGTAAAAGCAATGACTGGTGTTGATACTGAAATGCCTTATGCTAAGGTTGTTGAAGGTTTCCCAAGATTTGAAGGTGATAAAAATACAAAATCAATCGAATATCACAAAGTATTTGAAAGTGTAGAATTCCCTCGATATGATTTGTTGTATGGCAAAACAAACGAAGATAGAAATGCATATTATGATAAAGTAGCTAAGAAATTAGGCTTAGGTGAAAACTTAGCTTCATCTGATAAAGAAGTAAAACCAAGAATTAAAGATATTATCGTTCGTTCAAACACTGCAAAAAGTATTTCTTCATACTTATGGGCAGCAACAGGTGTAGGTTTGGCAGTTCAAAAACCTTGGGATAATTTCTTTGTTTCTGCAACAAAAGGTAAAGGTGTACAAAAAGTTGCAAATATGGCTCGTTCATTTGGCAACAACTTTGTAAAAGCCGCAAAAGATTTATGGACCGGTGGTGCAAATCCAACAAAAGTTCAAAAATACGCAGGTAAAGCATTAATAGGTGCAGCTGTTGCAGCAACTGTAATTGGTGTTGTAAATACTGTGGCAAGTGCTAGAAAGTCAGTAAAATTGGAAGATAAAAACGTGTTTGATGCAAACAGAAAGGTTGTGGTGGACTAAGATGGCAATTACCGCAACTAACGGAATTAAAACTAAACAATACATTAAACCTCAAGAAGCTAAAGGTAAATTGGTTTCTTCCTCAATATTTCCAAATGTAAAAGATACAAAATATAACATTAATGCTTTAAAACATGGTTTAACAGGTAAAGCAAATGACCATGAATTAGGTAAACTAAACGATGTTGGTATGAAAGTCGGTGCAGTTGCATTAGCAGGTTACTTAGCAACTCAAAAAGCTACTCCAAAAACAAAATTAATGGAATTTGTAGGTTTAGCAACATTTTTCGGTGCTATGAAATTATGGCCTAAATTAGCTATAGGTGCTCCTGCAAAAGCAATTCACGGTTTTGATCCAACACAAGAATACGAAGATAGTTTTGGACGTAAGAAACCATTTTTCCAAGATGCTCAATACCAACCTTGGGATGTATATTCAAACGAGCAATTACAAAAAATTGGCGATAAAATGGGTGTAGACAAAAATGCTCAAAACAGAAATGATTTAACAAAATCAAATATGACAAAGATCGCTACTAAAAATAACACATTATGGATGCTTACTGCAGGTATTGCATCTGCTGTATTCTCAGCATTGGCTTGTAATAAAGCAGAAAAAGTTATTGATCCAGCTTTAGATAAAGCTAACAATCAAAAAGCAGACAAATTATTGAAAAACTTTGATGCTGAATCTCAAAAACGTATGACTTCAGCAAGCAAAGATATGCAAAAAGATTTAGACAAAATCTTTGAAGAAAACAAAGGTAAAACAATTGATAACAAATTAATTGAAAAAATTTCAGGCAGACTTGCAAAAGGCTTAGATCCAGTTACTGAAGAAGGCGTTAAAGAAGATATGCAAAACATCTTGTTAAACGGTAAATCTTTAGTTAATGAAAGTTTAGCTGAAAAGATTTCAAACGGTTCTAAAAAAGTTTTAGCTCAAAAATTCACAGAAGAACAAGTTGCTAAAATGGTTCCTTCAAAAGAAGAAATTGTTAAACATTTCAATGAAAACCAAATGATGGGAAAAGAGGTTAATGAAGATGAAGCTATGAATGTTCGCTCTTCAGTTTCTCAATTATTCTTAGCTAAAGCAAAAGAACAAGGTATGTCTACTGAAAAATTAAAGACTATCAAAAAAGGTGTAGCTTTAGTTGCTGATAAAGCTATCAAATCAAATTCTGCATCAATTTTAGACGAAAATGCAATGAAAAAGGTTAGTGAAATCGGTAAAGCAATGAGCGAATTACAAGCAAAAGATTCTGTATTAGATGATTATGCTCAAGCTAAAGTGGCTGACAAGCCGGAAACAGTTATTGCTAATTACTGGAACAATACTTCAACAAGCATTATTAAAGCTTTAGGCATTAATTTTGAAGAAATGGAAAAAGTAAGAAATAACCGCCAATTAGTTCAAGGTTTGGTGAGAAACAAAATGGAAGAAGTTACTTCTGATGATGCAAAATACCAAAAAGCTATCGGCGAAATGGCAAACAAAATTTCTGAATTAGATAAGAAAATTAAACCGGAAGATACAAGAAAATATGTTGATTTAGTTGGTAAGACTTACGATGATGCCGCAGGTAAATTATATAACCAAGGTATGGAAGCTACAGCAAACAAATTAACAGCACTTTCTGTAGGTGGCAAAGGTTCTTTAAAACGTGTAAAACAAGTATACTTTGAAGAACGTGTTGCAGGTGTTAAAAATTCATTCTCAAGAATGATTAACACAATGGATGTTTACAGAAGAATTTCTAAAGGTGAAGTTCCAAAAGACGGTTCTGCAAGAGAAGTTAAAGAAGCTATGTTAGAACTTGTAAAACAAACAACTTTACAAGGTCACTCTTCAGACCATTCTATAAAATTCTACTTCAACAGAAGTCAAGACAACTCTACAAATGTAGACAGAAGTGACGTAGAAATTAAAGACGGTAAAGTTGTAAACAAATATTTTAAAGAATCTAAAGGTGTTGATGTTCCTGAAGATTATGGTTTCTATCAAAAAGCTATGAACTTTATGTACAACTCACCAATGAATAAAGATACAGTTGAAGCAATCAGAAAAGCAGGTATCGAAAACGACGTAAACAAATACAACTCAGAAGTTTATAACAAAATCGGTAGTGCAGATTATTTCACAAAACCAAATCACAAAACAACAGGTGATCAAGGTGCATCTTCAGAATATAAATTCTTATTGTTAGGTGTAGCTCCTGATGAAATGATGACAAAAACAGTTCAACAATCATATAACTCACAAAAATGGGGTAAAACTTTCGGAACAGTTGGCGCTGTATTAACAGGATTAACAGTTGCAGCTCAATTCTTGTTCGGTAAAGGTAAAGCAGTTAAGTAGGAAATAGGAAATAAAATGTCAAGAGTTCAATCAATACAAGCAAATATCTTAAATGTTCATCCATTGAACATCAATGCTAAAAAAGCAGTGACAAGACCAAGCTTTACTAGCAATATGGAAATGTACACTTCAAATCCATTGAAGAATTTTTTAGATACACAAGCTGTAATGAATAAAACTCTTGTAAATATTGCTCCTGCTAAAACTCAAACTGTTGCTGAAACTGCAAAAGTAGAAGATAAAAAAGTTGAAAACAAACCGGCTTATAAAAATAACTTCCGTACAATGTTACAAAACGGCGAATCAAAAATCTTAGCTATTGTTCCAAGAACTTTTAATGCTAAAGATGAAAATGCTGATGAAAAAATTACAGGTAATGAACAACACGGTACATTCTTGAATGCTATCGACAGATTAGATGAAATTAAAGCTGAAGGTTTTAATACATTCCATATTTTACCAATTCACCCAACCGGTAAAAAACATGCAATGGGACTAGCTGGTTCTTTATATTCGCCACTAGATTTCTTACAAATTGATCCTAACTTAATTGATAAAAATGATAAAAGAACTCCGGTAGAACAAGTTAAAGCTTTTACTGATGCTTGTCATGAACGTGGTATTAAAGTTATGTTAGACTTACCAAGTTGCTCATCTTATGATTTATACTTGGAAAAACCTGAATTAATGGCAAAAGAACGTGACGGACAAGCTAAAACACCTCAAGGATGGAACGATATTAGAATGTTCCAACCATTCTCAGATGAAACAAAAAGAGAATTAAATCCTGATTTGTTAGACTTGCACAAAAAATATGTTGATATGTGTGTAGATATGGGTATTGACGGTATCCGTGCTGACGTAGCTCGTGCGAAACCTACTGAATTCTGGGATATTATTATTTCATATTCTCATTCAAAAGATCCTGAATTTGGTTGGTTAGGTGAAACTTATACATACGAAGATGCTTCACCTCAAGCAAATATGCCTTATGATAGACCTGAAGATTCTTTAAGAGCAGGTTTTGATGCATATTACGGTCAATATCATATTTTCCACGAATGGAAAGGCGCTAAAGAATTAAATGATTTTGTTAAAGAAAATTTGGAAATGTCTAACAGATTGGAAAAAGGCAAATCTTTAATTGGTTCTTTCACAACTCACGATGATATTTCACCTATGTTCCACGGTGGTACTGAATATTGTAACTTAACTGCGGGTTTACAAGCAACATTACCAATGTTGAACCCATACTATGTTGACGGTTATCAATCTGGTGATTATTATGTTTATGACTATGATCACTCAAAATCTGAAGAATCAGAAACTGATTGCCATGAAATGACAGTTCACAGAGGTAAATTAGATATCTTCAATTTATCAAGAAAACCGGGTGGAAAAAATCCTGAAATCGGTCAATTTATGACAGAATCTTTTAAAATGAGAGATAAATATCAAGATTTGATTACAAAAGGTTCATTCATTGAATTAGATAAGAAAAATGATAAAGATGACCAAGTTATTGCATATGCAAGACATAAAGATGGCAAAACTTTATTAGTAGTTGGTAACAAAAATATCAACAGAAATGTAACTGCAACAGTAAAAGTTCCAACAATGAAAGCAACTCAAGAACTTAAAAACTTGTTACCAGCATATGGTAAACAATCAAAATATCAAGCAGGCGAAGGTGAATTGAGAGTTGATTTAGCTCCATCAAGAATCCACGTATTTGAAATTGATACACCGGATATTGAAAAAGCATCAACAGGTCATGTATATAAACAAAACTTATAAGCGAAACATTAAATAAACACGAAGATAACTTAAAAGAGTGGTTAAAATACCACTTTTTTCTTTTAGATTGCTTTACCTGAAATGTGGTAATATGTGCGTTATATAGTTAAGAAAATTGTCATATGCTAAACTTGTTTCAGCATCTCATTAATGTAAACAAGTGTACAGACTATTTATTTTCAATAGCGTTTTTTAAAGCTTTTTCCAGAACTTCGATTTTTGATTCTAAAACCTTTACTTTTGAATCGCTTTCATCAGAAGAAATTGAGTTTTTTTCCAGTTCTCTTTTGTAAGCTTTTAATTTTCTTGCGATATCCAAAATATAAGATAAAACGAATAAAATACCTGCAATGAATCCGCTGAATGCTAAAATTACAACTTCCGGTTGTTTAATTGTATAGCAAAAATAGCTAATTACTAAAAGCAAAGCTATTGATATTAATCTTAAAAATATAATCATTTTTGACTCCTTAAATATTTTAGTACTTTTTCTATTTTTTCGTCAGGTTCAATTTGTAGTTTAATTATCTCATCACCGAAAGGTTTTGTAAACTCTAGTTTATATGCTTGTAACACTTGCTCTTGAGTTTTACATTTTTCAGGACGTGCACCATAAAGAGTGTCGTTATAAACAGGGGTTCTGAAATGACTCATATGAACTCTAATCTGATGTGTGCGGCCTGTTTTTAAGGTTAATTCTACAAAAGTTGCATTTTTAAATCTTTCTAAAACTTTGTATTCTGTTATACTTGGTTTTCCACCTTCTACAACCGCCATTTTGTGAGGTTGAGTTGGGTGTCTTCCTATTGGCAAGTTGATGACACCTTCTTCATCTTTTACTGAACCTTTAACCACTGCTAAGTAACTTCTTACAGCAGTTTTTGTTTTAATTTGTTGTGTTAAAAATTCGTGTGCTTTGTTATTTTTAGCTACCATCAAAAGTCCTGAGGTATTACGATCCAAGCGATGTAAAATACCTCGTCTGAATTCTCCGTTTATGTCTGAGAGGTTATCTTCATATTTATATAAAAGGGCATTGACAAGAGTGTTTTCACGCTCAATTGTTGTAGGATGAGTTAACATTCCGGAAGGTTTATTTACAACGAGCATATTTTCATCTTCGTAAATAATATCAAGCGGAATATTTTGTGGCTCAATTTTAACTTCTTCAATAGCTTGCGGTTCAAATTCAATAACGTCACCTTCGTGGAGTTTATGTGAAGGCTTTTTGATTTCACCATTAATTAAAACATTACCGTTTTTTATTGCTGATTGAATTTTAGAACGAGAAATATCTTCAATCAAATTTGAAAGATATGCATCAAGTCTAATATTTTCATCGTTTTCATCTATTAAAAATTTCATAATGATTATAATTGTTTAAGTTGTGCTCTTGTCAAAAGTAAATATATAATAGCTACAATGCTCACATTTATTGCGATATCAGAGATGTTAAAGATGGGAAATTCTACGAACTTAAAGTAAAAATAATCTCTAACATAACCTAATGTCATTCGTTCAAATAGATTGCAGAATATGCCTGACATCAAAACGGTTAGCCATGTTATACCTGTATAAGACATAGTTCCTGCGTGTCTGATTACGTAAGCCAATAAAAATACTAATGCTAAAACCGCCAAAATTTCCAAAAGCAGAGGGTAATTTTGTAAAATACTAAATGCGGCACCTGTATTTTTTACGTAGCTTAGAGTAACAAAATCGTTTGGTGGAAAGTTAAATCCACGATTGATATTGCTGGTTATCAAATCTGACAAATAACAATTTGCACAGATGAATCCGGCTAACATTATAAATAGGTATATTATTTTACTCCACAGATTTTGCGGTTGTTTCTTTCTTGCCATTTTCAACTACCTTAAAATTCTTTTCCGGAATTATATTTGTTCTGGTGATAATGTAACCCAAACCTGTAACAAGAAGTTTTACATCTTTATTTTTTGCTAATTTTGCTCTTGTAATACCGATTGATGCTACAGTATATTCGTTTAAGTTATCTTTGTTTGCGGTAAATATTCTTTCCAAAATACCTGATTCAGGAAGTTTTCTGTAACTTTCTTCTGAATTAATTTGAGGATAAGTAATTTTTTCTTGTCCAATTGATGCAATTACAATCATTTTACAGTCGTTTACATCAATGTTCAAGCTTGCTGTATAAGGCTTATTAGCGGGAACTAATTGCGGTACAATTAAGTCCATCTTTATATCATTCGCCTCGCCGTATGTTAATGTTGTTCTTTCGTTAATGATTTGATCAGAGGTTATATACCAGTTATCACCGTTTTTTTCAAGATAATAAATGCTGTTTGAATAACTTTTTAAATATCCTGTAATATCAGTTTCACCAACAGCTTCTACAGATGATGCTGTAGCTTTTTCAACAATTTCAACAACAGCAGTATTACCAATAATAGAAACCTTTGTTATATCCATTGTATATTTAATATCCGGATACATTTTTAATGTTTTTTGAACTAAATCAAAATAAGTTTCTTTGTCAAAACCGTCAGCATTAATGTACTTGTTTGTATACATCTTTTTTAAAGCTTCAATGTTGCCTGTATTTGTGTATACAAGTTGATTCTTGAAGAAGTTTCTAACTTCTTTCTCCATATTTTGAATTTGTTTTGATGGTTTTGTTGATGAAGCATTGCCTGCATAAACAATGTAATTATCACTTGCAAAGCAAGCAGGTGTAATTAATAGGGCGATTACTATTGTTAAAATTAATTTTTTCATATAAAGATTATACCTTAAATATTTATATTTGACATCATCTCAATAAGGGTACTTATCGTTGTATCCATACTAACGATATCTGTAGTTCTTTGTTGCAAGAAGGCATTGATTTGAGGCATCATTTCAATGGCGATATCAAGGCTAGGGTTAGAACCTTGTTGATACATACCTACATCGATTAAGTCTTTGTTTTCTCTGTATAGAGCTAAAAGTTTACGCATTTTACCTGCACAAGCTTTGTGTTCAGGTGAAGCAATTGCACTCATCAAACGGGAAATACTACCTAAAACATCAATTGCCGGATAATGGTTTGCTTCGGCAACCTTTCTTGATAAGAAAATGTGACCGTCTGTGATACCACGCACAGTATCAACAATAGGGTCATTGATATCATCACCTTCCATAAGTACTGTATAGAAGGCTGTAATAGAACCTTTTGGACTGTTTCCGGCTCTTTCAAGAACTTTTTGTAACCAAGAAAAGATTGAAGGCGGATAACCTTTCATTGTTGGCGGTTCACCTAATGATAGACCTACTTCACGACCTGCCATAGCACAACGTGTAATGGTATCAGTCATTAAGAAAACTTTTTTACCTTTATCTCTAAAGTATTCACAAACAGCTGTTGCCGCAAGTAAACATTTTTGACGAATTAATGGCGGTTGGTCACCTGTTGCGCAAACAAGAACCGATTTTTTCATACCTTCTTCGCCTAAAGCATCTTCAATAAATTCTTTAACCTCACGACCACGTTCACCAATCAATGCTACAACGTTTACGTCTGCATCTGAATTTCTGGCAATCATACCCAAAAGAGTTGATTTACCTACACCAGAACCGGCGAATAATCCCATACGTTGCCCGCAACCGAAGGTTAAACAAGAGTCTATGGCTCTAACACCTGTTGAAAACATTTCTGTAATGATAGGACGTTCAAACGGACTCGGTGGAGGTCCTTCAATGTTACGCCATTCTGCATGTTCAAGTGGCAATGGATGTCCGTCCATAGGATTTCCCATTGGATCAATAAGTCTACCCAGCAAGAAATCTCCAACCGGAATTGTAATTGGATTACCTGTTGAAGTTACAAGACAACCTTGTCCAATGCCGTTACCGTCAAGTAATAATAACAATTGGGCAACTTCACCCTTAAATGCAGCAACTTCCGCAGGCTTTTTTTCACCTGTATTAGTTTCAATATAACATAAATCGCCAATCTTTAACCCCGGTAGTTTTACTTCTACAGTTAAACCAAGCAATTTTGATACAGTACCTTTGTATTGATAAAGGTCTGTTTTTTCAAGCACTTCTTTTGTTTTCGCTTTTAAGGCATCAATCCGAGATTGGTCAATTTCGTCAGTAATCATAAGATTATTCTAGCATATTTTTTATATTTACACAATTATTTTGAAATGACTTTATTTATGTTAAAATCAAAGAATGATTAAAGATATAAATAGCCGAAAAATAGTATCCGTTGTTACATTTTGGTTAATTTTAGCAATTGCTGTAATTTTTAGGGTTACTTGTATTGATAAGGTTAACGGGCTTTGGTATGACGAACTTACAATGTATAATGAGGCGGTAAAGCCAACATTTTTGCAGGTGCTATTTTTTTCTTTGAGGGATGATGTCCATTTTCCGCTTTATCAAATATTGCTACACTATTGGGGGCAAATATTTTCTTTTTCTGATGTTGCTCTTCGTAGTTTTTCTGTTGTGCTTGGAATTTTAACCGTTATAACGGGATATTTCATCGGTAAAAGTCTAAATTCTAGAGCATTGTCATACGTTATAATGGCATTGTTTGCGGTAAATAGTTCATTAATTTATTACTCACAAGAAGTTAAAATGTATGAATTAATGGCATTGCTTGCAAGCTTGAACTTATTATTTTTGATTAGAATAGATAGGTTTAATTCAATAAAGGACAGGTTATTTTGGATTTTATCAACTATATTTTTAATATTTTCTTATGTAATTTCGTTTGTTTATGTTGTTATTGAAATTATATGTTTTGTAGTTTATAGATATAAAAAAATATCCGATAAATTTTATTCTACAATAAGTGCTTTAGGTGCAATAACCATACCCTTATTAATTTTATTTTACCTGTTAAAACATAATATGAAAAATTTTGTAAATGGAATGTACTGTGATTGGTCAAGCTTGTTCGTTGTGTTGCAAAATTTCTTTACTCCAAAATTGGTTGGTATTGGAAATAATCCGGTTCATTATATGGCGCAATTTGTACAAAATTTTAGTTTTTCAAATATAATTTTTGTTATCTTACCTATAGCAATTGTTTGTTATTTTATTTTTAAAGTTGTAAAAGAGGATAAATTTGCTCGTCTAATTTTTGCAATATCATTGTTATTTGTATTATTTGAGATTATTGCATTTATTTTTACAGATTTCAAAATTCTTTCAAGATATTTGTTGATAATATTACCAAATTTATTAGTTATAGTTGCAATAGGAGTTGATAATTTAAAAAACAAAATTTCAGTAATTTTGTTGTCTATATTTCTATTGGTTAATTTTGCGTATCTTGTATATTCGCCAAGAGCAAGTTATAAATTAGGTCGAGAGGGATATTTACCAATAGTAAAATTGATGCAAGAGAACAATATTCAGGATAATGATATTGTTTTTGTGTGGAATAGAAAAGAAGTTTTATCAAAATATTTGGACAAAAAAGTTATCGTTTTATCGGTACTGATTGACATTGCTTATAAATCAGAATATGTTTTTGCAAATCAAGATAGATTAAATAATTCGACAACAAATGAAAAGAAAGAAATTTTAAAAGATTATTTTATATCAAGATATCCTGCAGAAAATACAGAAATTTTAATGGCTTTTGTAATTTCTAAAATGAAACCGAAACAGAAGGTTATGTTGGTTACGAATGGTTATTTTGATGATTTTATACCGGATGAGTTCTATAAACAGGTAAAAGATAAAAAAAGCTTTGATATGTTTACATTTAATAATTTAATGACCACAAAAGCTACTTTAGATTTAAAATATATATGTGACCATAATTTAAAAAAGGTTGGCACTTACAAAAATGGATTTTATGTTTTACAGGTTTGGGAAAAATAAAAAATGAGTAAAATAAAAGAATACTTAAAAAATAATTATCGAGAAACTGCAATGGTTGCAGTCATAACCTTTTTTGCTTTAGTTTTAAGATTTATTATGTTACAAAATTATGGTGATTTATGGTTAGATGAACTTTATTCTTGGTATTTTGCGTCAAAAAATAATGTGATTGATACAGTTTTGGAACTTGTAAAGCAGGACATTCACATGCCTTTATATTTTATTATTTTACATTTTTGGATGAAGATATTTGGACAAAGTGATATTTCAATGCATTCCTGCACTTTGTTTCTGACGTTACCTCTTATCCCAATAGCATTTTATACGATGAAAAGCTTGTTTAACAAAACAGTCGGCTACTTTGCTGCAATTTTGTTATCAATTAACGCATGGGGAATTTATTATTCTGTTGAGGTTCGTTTTTATGGAATGGTTTTTGTTTTGTCTTTATTAAGTGCATTTTGCTTTGCAAAAATGTTGGAAAACTTTGATAAAAAGTATATTTGGTCATTCATAATTTTTCATTCGCTCTTGATTTATACATTTAGTGCGACAGGCATGTTGACTCTTATGTATGCTCTTTTTGCTATTGTTTACCTATGTTTAAAACGTAGAGATAAAATTGTGAAAATGGCAAAATATTTTTCTATATTGCTTTGTATTTCAATTCCTGTAATTGCTGTGATGATTTATAATGCTCTTGTTTTTAATAGCGAAATCTGTTCATTTACCAGAGATATTTATTTTTTTGATTGGAAAGTTTTGTTTGATATGCTTGAAACATATTTCTCAAACGAAAATTATCAACTTATGACCAGAGAAATAAATGTTTATGGCAATATTTTTGACAAAATGAAAATTCCAAGCTACTTTGTATTGGTAGCTATTCCAATTTTCGTAGGTTTTATTGGTTTTGTAAGAAGTTTGTTTTCTAAAAATAAAGTTTTATATTGTTTTTTAATACCATCATTGTTATTTTTAATTTTGTCTTTAGTTTTAGCATCAATGGGTAAAATGGCATTTTTAACAAGATACTCTACAATAATTTATCCTGTTATAATGTGTTCAGCTTGTTATGGCTTAAGTTTGTTAAATTGGAAAAATTTACATTTTATCTTATTTTCAGTATGGATTTTTATAAATTATGTATATTTTTACATCGTTCCGATTAATATTTTTACAAATCCAAGGGTAGAATTGGGTGAGTTGCCAAAAATTTTAGAAGAGCAAGTTCAAATAAAGGATTCTGATTATGTTTTGATACCTTATTCTGGATCAAAAGTTATGAGGTATGTTCCTCATGGAATTTATATTCCGTTTGAAGCTGATGACATGCTTTTGTTGAAAGGTGAAGACTCTATTGAATTTTATTTTGGTACAAAAGATATTGATAAGAAAAATGTTAAAAGCTTAATGTATGATTATGTTGCTCAAAATATTGTATTCGAAACATATTACAGAAATTTAAAACAAAATTATCTTAATAGAATGAATAAAGGTGACAGGTTGATATTTATTTCTTATCGAGATAGCTTTACAATGCCATTGCTTGAAAATTGGCAAATGCTTAAAGATGTAAATACTTATAAAAATATGAATTTGTTTGTTTTGATGATGGCAAAAGTCACTAAAGATAGCTTAGACATTGCACAACAAGAGTTGAAACCTTTAGGTTATATTCAAGTTCAAAATGGCGGATATTCAATTTTTGTATATGAAAAACAATAATTTGAATGTTTGTGGTAAAATAAAAGAAAAAATTTCAGGAGATAAAAATGGAAGATTTAAGAGAAAAATATGAAGTCGTAATTGGCTTAGAAGTACACGCTCAATTAAAAACTAATACAAAGATATTTGCACCTGATGGTTGTGAATTCGGTAATGAACAAAATACACAAATCAGCCCTATTACATTAGGTATGCCTGGTGTTTTGCCGGTGCTAAACAGAGCTGTTGTAGATATGGGTATTTTAACAGGTTTAGCTTTAAACTGTGAAATTGCTAATAAATGTAAATTTGATAGAAAACAATATTTCTATCCTGATTTACCAAAAGGTTACCAAATTTCTCAATATGATGAACCAATTTGTGGTAAAGGTTACTTAATGGTAAACGGTAAAAAAATCGGCATTACAAGAGCTCACTTAGAAGAAGATGCAGGTAAATTAGTTCACGCAGGTGCTGATGGTTTGGCGGGTTCTTCATACTCTTTAGTTGACTTAAACAGAGCCGGAACTCCGTTATTAGAAATCGTATCAGAACCGGATATGCGCTCTCCTCAAGAAGCTCGTGAGTACATGGAAGAATTAAGAAACATTGTACGTTACGTAGGTGTTTGTGACGGTAACTTAGAAGAAGGTTCAATGAGATGTGATGCTAACATTTCAATTATGCCTAAAGGTTCTAACAAATTCGGTACTCGTGCAGAAATTAAAAACGTAAACTCTTTCAAAGCATTAGAAAGAGCATTAGAATATGAAATTGACAGACAAATTGAACTTGTTGAAGACGGCGAAGAAGTTGTTCAAGAAACAAGATTATGGGATGATAATGCAGGTGTAACACGTTCAATGCGTGGTAAAGAAGATGCTCACGATTACAGATACTTCCCTGAACCTGATTTAATGCCATTAGAAATCTCTCAAGAATGGATTGATAGAGTTAAAGCTACAATGCCTGAATTACCGGAACAAAAACGTCAACGTTATATGGATTTAGGTTTAAGCGAATATGATGCAAGCGTAATTGTTGCTCAATATGAATTAGCTATGTTCTTTGATGAAGTTCTAAAAGCCGGCGGTAATCCGAAAATTGCAGTAAACTTCTTAATGGGTGAAGTTGCAGCTTACTTAAAAGAACAAAAACTTTCTATCAATGAAACAAAATTAACACCGGAAAACTTGGTTGAATTAATTAGCTTAATTGAAAAGGCTACAATTTCTAACAATATTGGTAAACAAATTATTGTTGAAATGATGGAAAACGGCGAAAAAGCTTCTGCTATTGTAGAAAAGAAAGGTTTAAGCCAAATTTCCGATACAGGCGCAATTAAAGAAATCGCTCAAAAAATTATTGATGCTAACCCAAGCCAAGTTGAAGCTTATAGAGGTGGTAAAGATAAATTATTCGGTTTCTTTGTAGGTCAAGTAATGAAAGAAACAAAAGGTAGAGCAAACCCTCAAAGTGTTAACCAAATTTTAAAAGAATTATTAGGTTAATAGCTAAACTGAGAAAGAGGCTTCAATGGAAAACTTTATTACAAATAAAAAAACATGCATGGATTTAGAAATTCACGAACAACCTGTAATTTTGGGAAAAATTATAGAAGAGTATATTTCTGTTGAAAATAAAGTTGAAATGGAAGTTCCTCAAGAGGTTTCAAAAATAGTATTGGTTGCAAGCGGTTCATCTTATCACTGTGCAAGATACGGAGCAGATTTATTTGGAACTGTTTCTGATATTTCAGCTCGTGCAATTTATTCAAGTGAATATTTGTTGAAACCAAAAGCTCCGGTTGATGAAGGTACTCTTTATATCTTTATAACTCAATCAGGTGAAACCAGTGATACTTTACGTGCTGCAAAACGTGCACAACAATTGGGTATGAAGATTTTAGTTATTACAAATAACGAAAAATCTTCAATTGCAAAAATTGCAGATTATGTAATTAATTGTTATGCAGGTGAAGAAAAAAGTATTGCGGCAACAAAATCATTTACAGCTCAAATGCTTTGTTTGTATTTGTTAACATTAAAGTATGCACAAATAAAGAATATTGACGTTAATGATAAAATTCAAAGTTTGAAAACTTTACCATACGTGATTTTACAAACTTTTGATATGAGCAAAAAGATAAAACAACTTGCAGGCATGTTAAAGAAAGAGAAAAATTTCATAATCACTGCAGATGGAATCTCTTACGCATTGGCTAAAGAAGCAGCTTTAAAAATTCAAGAAACATCATATTTGAATGTTACAGCAATGATTTTGGGTGAATTTATGCACGGACATGTTGCCGTATTGAATAATAAAATACCTTTAGTTTATGTTTCAGCTTCAGGGGTTTCTTATTCATCTGCTAAAAATTTGGAAAAAATCAAAAAAGATTATAATCCTCCAATTTATATAATTGGACGTTCTCATGAAAGAATTACACCTAACTTTAATATAACTATTGAGAATGAGGATCCAACTCTTAGAATGTTCTCAAATGCAGTTGCGATTCAAATGTTGGCACTGGAAATAGCTAAAAAACTTGGGCGAAACGTAGATAAACCAAAAGGATTGGTTAAGGTCGTTAAAGAAAACTAAAATACATAAAAGGGATTTTTATGCAAAATAAAAACATTATAGTTACGATTGCAATTTTTATTTGTGTTATTTTTATCGCAATATTGACTCTATTTTTAATACAAATAAATTCTAACAAAGTTAATTTGTTGAATGTTTGCAAAAATAATAAATGGGGCTTTATTAATCGTAAAGGTAAAGTTGTTGTTCCTTATAAATACCAAATCTTAGGACAGTTGCAAGAAGGTTTAGCGGTAGCTTGCGAAGATTTTAAGTGCGGATTTATTGATAAAAAAGGCAATGTTAAAATTAAATTTGAATATGACGAAGCTTATTCTTTTGTAAATGGTTTAGCCGTAGTTAGGAAAGACAGTAAGAGCGGTTATATAAACAAAAAAGGCAAAATTGTAATTCCTTTAGATTATGAGTATGCCTATAATTATACTTATGGCAAAGCACCGGTCTGCAAAGAAATTGGTCAATGTGGTTATGTAAATAAGGCAAATAAGGTTGTAATTCCTTTTGAATATACTCGAGTAAGCAATTTTGTAAACGGTTTAGCAAACGTGGAAAAAGACGGTAATTGGGGTGCTATTAATACAAGAGGTAAAATAGTTATTCCAATTGACTATGAAGCTTTGGGTGTGCTTGCCGGTGACAAGATTAGTGCTTGTAAAATTATGCCAAATATCAATAATGCAATTCGTTGTGGGTATATTGATAAAAAAGGTAGAGAAGTGTTACCTTTTAAATATATTTGGACTGTCGATTTCTCGGAAGGAATTGGAGCAGTTCAAGGTTCAGACACTCGTTGGTATTATATTGATGAAAACGGTGAAAATATTTTCGGAAAATCATATAGTATTGCATCAGCTTTTTCAGAAGGTCTTGCTGAAATTTGTGTAAATCCGACGACTTGTGGATTTGCAGATAAAAATGGAGAACCCGTAATTTCAGTGAAATACTCTGCAACAAGTAGTTTTAGAGATGGAATTGCAGCTGTATTATTAAACAACAAGTGGGGATTTATAGACAAAAAGGGTAAGACAGTTATACCATTTGAATTCGACTGGACAGGTTTGGTATTTTAGCCTTTTAGGTTAAGTGTATTTAACATATTAGACAATATTATTTTGTTTATATTACAATTATAAATAAGTTATACTGTATCTTAAAACAAAAGGAGAGTTAATATGTTTAAGAAAATGGTACCTCTTACTTTAATAGCATTTATGTTCGGACTATGTGTCAATAACTTTGCTATGTCTAATGTTCCGGCAAATTATAAAGTTGCTGTAGTTGACGTTGCAAAAGTTGTTTCATCATCAAAACAAGTTGCGACTTTGAAGAAAGAGCAACAAGGAAAAATGGAACAAATTAAGAAAATTTATGATAATGCGCAAAATCAAGCATTGAAAGAAAAAGACGTTAAAAAACGCAATGAAATTATGAAAAAAGCAGAAGATTCAGTTATAAAAATTAAAACTGAAAATGATAAAGTTTATGCAAAAAAATTAGCTGATATTGATAAATCAATTTCAGCAACAATTCAAACTCAAGCTAAAAAATCAGGATATGATTTAGTTTTAGCAAAGGGCATTGTATTGTATGGCGGAAATGATATTACCGCAGAAATTCAAAAATTAGTTAAGTAAGAATAAGAGTAAAGGAAAAACACATGAAAAAGTACAGATTGTTAACACGTGCAGACTTAGACGGTATTATATCAGCTACATTGTTGAAAAAATTTGGTATGATTGATGAAATCAAGTTTTGTCATCCAAAAGATATGCAAGATGGTAAAATTGAAGTGACAGATAATGATATTATTACAAATTTACCATACAATGAAAATGCTCACTTTGTTTTTGACCACCATTTCTCAGAAGATGTTAGAGCCTATGGACACCGCTCTAATCACATTATTAACCCTGTTGCAAAATCAGCAACAAGAGTTATTTATGAATACTTCGGTGGCGCAGACAAGTTCCCTAAAGAATGGACTGAAATGCTTGATGCAGTTGATAGAGCTGATTCAGGTAACGTTACAGCAGATGAAATTAAAAATCCTAAAGGTTGGTTGCTACTAAATTATATTTTAGATCCAAGAACAGGTTTAGGCAGATATGATTCTCGTTTTAGATTGAAAAACTTTGACTTTATGCAACATGTTGTAGAAGTTTTACAAAAAGAATCTGATATTGAAGAAATTTTAGATGATTCAGACATAAAAGCAAGAGCTGACTTCTACAGAGCTGAACAACCTGAGTTCATTGAACAATTAAAACGTTGCTCTACTGTTGACGGTGAAGTTGTAATCGTAAATTACAAAGATGAAGATGTAATTCATGTTGGTAATAGATTTATGATTTACACTCTATTCCCTCAATGCAATATTTCAATCCATAAGATTATGAGCAATGACGGTAAAAAGACTGTATTTGCAGTTGGTAAATCAGTAATTAACAGAACATCTCAATTAAATGTTGCTGAATTAATGGCTGAACACGGTGGTGGCGGACATAGAAACGCTGGTACTTGCCAAGTATACCACGATAAAGCAAACGCAGTTCTAAAAGATATTATTGAAAAAATTAATACTTACGTTCATTAATTTTTTGATATAGTTTATTAATAAAGAGGCGCCGTTGGCATTTACCAACGGCGCCTCTTGTATGTTGTTAAACTTAAACATTAGCGATTTGTTTGTAGTAATCGTGTTCTTGTTCAAATTTGTAAGAGAAGTTAAATAAATCAGCTTCTTTTAGTTGAGGTGTTAGAATTTGTAAACCGATAGGCATACCGTCAGAATCAAAACCGGCTGGAATACTAATACCTGGGATACCTGCCAAGTTTGCAGAAATTGTTGCAATATCTGTTAAGTACATTGCTAATGGATCTTCTGTTCTTGCACCGATGTCGAAAGCTGTATTTGGACAAGTTGGAGAGATTAGAGCATCAACTTGTGTGAATGCTTTATCAAAGTCTTCTTTAACTAATCTTCTCATTTGTTGTGCTTTTTTGTAATATGCATCATAGTAACCTGAAGATAGTGCATAAGTTCCTAACATAATTCTACGTTTAACTTCCGGTCCAAATCCTTCTGCTCTTGTTTTGGTGTACATGTCAAGTAAACAAGAAGCATCTGCACATCTGTGACCATATCTTACACCATCAAATCTTGCTAAGTTTGAACTACATTCAGCTGTTGCTAAGATGTAGTAAATTCCGATTGAATATTTTAATGTTGGTAATGAAATCTCAACAATTTCAGCACCTTGTTTCTTGTAAGTTTCAATAGCCATTTCAATGGCTTTTCTAACATCATCAGAAAGACCTTCGCCCATTAGTTCTTTAATAACGCCGATTTTTCTGCCTTTAATGTCATTGTTCAAGCTCTTTGAGTAATCTTCAACAGGAACATCTAAAGATGTTGAATCTTTAGGATCTAAGCCTGAAATTACTTGTAATAAGTTTGCTGCATCTTCAACAGTTCTTGCAAATGGACCAATTTGATCTAATGATGAAGCGAAAGCGATTAAACCATATCTTGATACTCTACCATATGTAGGTTTCATACCAACGATACCGCAGAAACTTGCAGGAAGACGGATACTTCCACCAGTATCAGAGCCAAGTGATAATGTTGCTTCGCAAGCTGCAACTGATGCTGCAGAACCGCCGGAAGAACCTCCCGGAACCTTGTTTAAATTCCAAGGGTTGTGAACTTTACCGAATGCAGAGTTTTCGTTTGAACTACCCATAGCGAATTCGTCAAGATTTGCTTTTGCAACGATTGGAACTAAATTGTTTAATAATTTGTCTGTAATTGTTGCGTTGTATGGTGATACAAAATTTTCCAGAATTTTACTAGAAGCTGTTGTTTTTGAACCAACCAAGTTCATATTGTCTTTTAAAACTAGAGGAATACCAGCTAATAATGGTAATTCTTCTCCTTTTGCGATTTTTTCATCAACTTTTTTAGCAGTTTCCATTGCTGTTTCTTTAGTTAAAGAGTTGAATGCTTTAACTTTTGGCTCAACTTCATCAATTCTTTTGAATGTAGCTTCAGCCAGTTCAACTGCTGAAATTTCTTTATTTAACAATGCCTTACGTTGTTCAGTGGCACTCTTTTTCAAGATTTCTTCCATTGTGTTCTCCTTAAAATATTTATATGTTTATTATAATTCAAACAGCAAAAAAGCACAAATAAATTGTGCTTTTTCTTTTATGTCGTGCTAATTGGATTGTATCCTATTGAGTTACATCTAATAATTTACCTGCAGTTTTTACAGATGTTGGTTTAATTTGTGTTTCTTCAAATCTGTTTACGTCATGAGAAATTTTTGCGTGAATGTCATTTGCCTTGTTTATGTAGCTTGTTAATTTTTCATAACGACCGGTAAGCCCTCCAAATGGTATTCTTAGGCTAATTAATTCATCAACGCTTCTGTTTATATCAGAAAGTTTTGATAAAGATTCTCTCAAATTAAATGTGAAATTTAAACGTTTTGAAACTGTTGCAAAAATATACTTTGAAATAAAGTATGAAATTTTTTCTTTAATAGATTTACCATTTTTAGGTTTTCGTCTAAATAATCCTGAAATAATTGTTGTAAACTTTGACATTGCGCCAATGTCAAAATACCTATCGTTGAGGTTTTCTAATTCCTTTTCAATAGCTTTTTTCTTTTCCTTTAACAATTCTGCTCTCGACTGATCGTCAATGTTTAGGGCTGAAACAATTTCTTCGTCAATAATCATTAAGTCCTCTTCTAAGTTATTTATCCTATACTCAAGTTTTAACATTTCATCGTCTAATTTTAAATAGGCTCTATCTTCAAGCATAGCAGAATCGAACCCATCTATAGCAAATGGGCTTGTTGCTCGTTTTAGCCTTTCTCCAGAACTGAAAGGATTATTTCCACTTCCTTGTTTTAAACTTCTCTCCATACTTTATATTATGTATGATTTTAAGAAATTTTATACCTTCATTAAGAGGATATTTTTAATGTTTTAAATTTTTTAAGGCTAATAATTCATCCTGGTATGGTGAAATTGTATTTAATTTTTCAATAATTGGCGGAATTTTTTCAATTACGTAATCAATTTCTTCTTCTTTAGTAAATCTGCTTAATGAAAAACGAATACTACCATGCAAGGCTGTGAATGGAATTCCCATAGCTCTTAAAACATGGCTTGGTTCCAAAGAACCTGATGTACAAGCACTACCGGAACTTGCACAAATTCCCATATCAGCCAAGTGAAGTAAAATTAATTCCCCTTCAATATATTGAAAACCAATGTTTGTAGTATTGGGAACTCTGTTTGTTAAAGATGTATTTAAGCGAGCATTGTATACATTTTTAATTATTCCGGTTTCTAACTTATCTCTCAAATGTTTTACTTTATGCAATTCAACGTCTAAACTGTCTTGAGCTAGTTCTGCCGCTTTACCAATACCAACGATATAAGGTACATTTTCTGTACCTGCACGTCTACCTCGTTCTTGGTGACCGCCAATAATTAGTGGTGACATTATAGTTCCGGATTTTACGTATAAAATACCAATGCCTTTTGGTGCGTGGAATTTGTGACCGGATACCCCCAACATATCGATTTTTGTACCTTTTACGTTGATATTGATTTTACCTGCAATTTGTACTGCATCAACATAAACAAGAGTGTGTGGATTCTTTTCTTTTACCATTTCTGCAATTTTTTCAACAGGGAATATAATACCCGTTTCATTATTTGCCCACATTATTGATACCAATGCTGTTTCGTCAGTAATTTTTTCTAATAATTCTTGAATGTTTAGTTCACCATTTGCATTAACACCGATATAATCCGCTTTATATCCTTGCTTTTCAAAGTATTGGTATGTGTTTAATACACAAGGATGTTCTACAGCTGTTGTTATAATGTGCCTTTTTGTTTTGTTAATTGATAATGCACTTCTAATTGCAGTATTTGCACTTTCAGAACCGCAAGATGTGAATATAATTTCTTTTTCACTTGCGGCACCTAAAAATTCTTGAACTTGTTTTCTTGCTGTTTGAATAGCTTTTGCGGGTTTTGTTGCAAAGTCATACATACTTGAAGGGTTTGCATACTCTTCTTTTAAGTATGGAAGCATTTCTTCTAAAACTTTTTCATCAACGCAAGTTGTAGCGTTGTTATCTAAATAAATTATGTTATTTGTCATTATTGTTGAACCTCTATAACGTCAATTTGGCTAGAAACAGTTTCTCTAAGTGTTTGTTCTACAAAAACTTTCAATGTCATATGTGAATTTTTACAACCTGAACATCTGCCTCTAAGTTTTACGTAAACTTTATTGTCTTCTATGTCAACAAGTTCAATATCTCCACCGTCTTTTTGTAATTCCGGTGAAATTTGATTTTCTATTACACTGTTAATTTTTAAAATTTTTTGAGTTTGTGTCAATTTGGGTTTGTCAGCATCCTTCTTTTCCCAGTATGAATCAAGAATAGCTTTAATGGCTGATTTACAACGACCACAAGCTCCGCCTGCTTTTGTGTAATTAGTTACATCTTCAACAGTTTTTAGATTATTTGTTTCAATAGCTTCTAAAATTTGATTTTCTGTTACACTAAAACATTGGCAAACAATTTTTTCTTCCAAAGGAATAGTAATTTCTTCGTCAAAGTAATTTTTTAATGCGTCTTCTAATGCTTCGTGTCCCATTACAGAACAGTGCATTTTTTCAGGAGGAAGACCTCCTAATTGATCCGCAATATCTTTGTTTGTAATTTTTTTTACTTCTTCTACAGGTTTGCCGATAATCATTTCTGTCAAAATGCTTGAACTCGCAACGGCAGAACCGCAACCAAAAGTTTGGAATTTCGCATCTGTAACGATGCCATTTTCTATTTTTAAATATAATTTTAATGAATCACCGCAAGCTAAAGAACCGGCTTCACCAACAGCATCAGGGTTGTCGATTTTGCCTACGTTTCTTGGATTTCTATAATGATCCATAACTTTTTCCGAATAATCCCACATAATATATTTCCTTAAAATATTCTATACTAACTTCTACAATATCATTTTATATCAAAAAAACGCAATTGCCGATAATGTTAATATTTATTTTAGGTTTTATACTGGGTAATTTATGATAATTAAAATACATCAATAAATCATTATTGCAAATGCTTTTCAAAATGTTTGATGTCTTACACCAGAATTGGATTTTATCGACGTCGAAGTTTACTGTAATTTTAATTAAATATAAATTTTTTTAGCAAATTTAAGTCACAGAGGCAATTTTTCCGAAAATCATGTTTTTTAAAATATATAGACGTTACTTAGGGTTATAAATGCAGGTTTTATATAACAGCAAGATAAATAATATATCTTTGGATAAAAATGTTTCAAAGGTTGAATCTAAAATAGAGGTTCAATCTGTTGAAGTACCTAAGTATGACTCGTTGGTTCAAAATAAATTAGCTTATGTTATTCCTTTTTTAGGTAAAAATGTAAAACCTAAGAACGTTTCGTTGCAACCTCTAACAAATCAAGAACGAGATGTTAAAAATGCTATTAATAAATTAAATAAATCTTTTCACAAAGCTGAAGTTGATGCTAATAAGGCTTATTGGGATTATATTATTGATAATACAGCAGAAAAACAGGCTAAACTTGATGAAAAAACTGACAAATATAATAATTTTTATGCAGATAAAGAGCTTCAAGATAAATTTAAAAACTTAAAAGATAATACAAAAATCAAAAATCCTAAATTAAAAGCTGAATTAAATGAAGTTTTAGAAAACTTTAATTTATGTCAATCAGAAGAAAATGAAAAAGATGAGGACTATGAGAAACTTTCCGGTCTTGAAAATGAAGTACAACTAAAAGCAAATAAGTTTGCAAAACCGGAAGGTGTAGCATATAGAGATTACATTTCAAAAGATATCGTAAAATTAGTTAACGCCAGAAATGATTATGCAAAGAAGAATGGCTATAAAAATTTTTATGAAATGAAATTAGCAGAACAAGGCAAAGATTCGAAATCTCTTGAGGCCATGTTTAACAAAATTGCTGATGCAACAAAAGGTGTTGAAAAAAATAAGAAAAGCATTTCTCCTGAAACTGTAAAACTTGTTGCCGATAGATTAGGTAAAAATAATATTCTTGGACTTTGTTCAGATGTATACAAAAATATGGGCTGGAATATTATCGACATGCCTATAAAGTCATTTGATTTGTTTCCAAGAGAAAATAAAATAAATTCAAGACAAACAACCTCAATTGATCCAAACAAAGACATTAGGGTTCTTGCTGATTTAGACCTTGAAAAAGCCCCATTGTTCAGCGTTAGTACATTAATGCACGAATTAGGGCACGCTGTATATTACAGTAGTTTCAGTGAAAATTTACCGATGGCTCAAAAAACTATTGCATCTGAAACTTTGGATGAAGGCATTGCGTTGCTTATGGGAAGTTTAGTAGAAAAAGAAGGCTCATTAGCAAAAGTTTTGGATTTACCTGAAAATGTGGCAAAAGAAATTAAAGAGGCTTCTATTTCAAATAAAGCAGATAATATTCGTGCATATATCCAAGTTGATAGATTTGAAAAAGCAATGTATGAAAATCCAAATCAAGATTTGAATAAACTTTGGAAGGATTGCGGAAAAAAATATAATAATGACAGATACAGTTCTTTAGAATGGACAGATATTGATCACTTTATTCATTCTCCGGTGTATTATCACTACTATGCAGAGGGTGAAGTTATGGCAGAACAATTGTATAATGCTGCCTCAAAAGGTGGAAAAGTAAAACTTACAGAATCAAAAGACACAGCTAAATTCTTCAATAATATTTTTAAATATGGATCTTCAAAATCAGAAGAAGAACTTCTAAAACAAGCTACAGGCAAAACATTAGATGTGGATGCCTATTGCAAACAATTTAAAGCTGAATAATATTTTTGTATCATGCCTTTTAATTAAATTATAAAGACAACATAATTATTTTTTTTACTTGTGTCCGTTTTTGACACAAGTATAGTTTATAATCTTGCTATATTCCGATGTTGTTATTTCTAAAACTCATATTTGACGTGCGTTTTGATGAAAATGGATACGGATTTTTTCAACATGTGCTATAATTGATAAAATAAAGTCATGGAAGTGTGACAATAAAATTGAAATAAGTTTAGTTTAACCAAAAGGAGGCAAGATGTACCTAACAAACGAAGAATTTATTATTTTAAAAGGTTTTGCAAATGGTTTAAGTCGAGAAGAAATTAACAAGCAACTTTTAAAAACTTTAAAAACTAATGATTGTAGAATTGATGCTTTGTATCAAAAATATGGAGTAATTAATCGAAAACAACTTCTAGAAAAAGCCGATTTAGAAAAAGTCGAAGTTTGTAATAAGGAAACAATTCCATATTGGAAATATGATGAAAACGACCAATTAATCAGTGAAATTTACTTATCTAAAAAAGATGTGGTAACAATTATGAAATATTTAGAAAATGAACAAGACGAAAACAAACTGTTCAAAATAACTTACAGTAATAATGGAGGTTTTTTTTACCAAGAACTAAAATTTGAAAATAAAACAATTAGCACTAAAATTGATGAATAACATTTGTAATGTATTTTGATATTATATAAAAAAAAGGAGAAAACAACATGAACGTAGAAGAAATTTTAAATAAAATAGGATGTACAAAATCAGAAACAATAAAGAATACAATTGCATTTAGAAAAAAAGAAAAAGGTGAAATTGAAAATAAAATTGAGGTTTGTGGTTTCGGTATCTATGAAGAAAATAAATGTACAAAAGGTGGTCATCGTTACTACTTAGAATTTAATTTAGAAAATAACGAAATCAATTCACAAAAAACAATGTATGTTTTATTGATGAATCCTTCAAATACCTTCCCCCCAAAAAGTATTGATTCAACAATACAAAATGTTATAAGAGTTGCATACGCATTAAAAGAATTTAAAAAAGTTGTCATATTAAATTCTTTTTCTAAAATTTGCGGAAACGGTGAAGAAGCAAAAAAATATTTCAAAAACAAGAATGTTAAATTAGAGGAAAAAAATGAAAAATTAGTTATAAATTTTTTAGAAAGTGTAGACGAAATTTTAATAGCATGTGGTGATGGTGTTTCGGAAGAACAATATCAGAGTTATTTAACTCAATTAAAAGATAAGAAAATTTGGACTTATGCAAATAGTCTTACTTTAAATTCTAGACCAAGACATTTGAGTATTCAACATTCTGAAAATAGAAATCAATTTTACGAATTTATAAAAAATCCACAAAAAAATTATTTGATAATTAAGGAAGATGATGGACACTTTTTTGTAGAATCTAAATAATAAACTTTTTTGGTAAAAATAAAAATTAAAACCTATATTTACAAATTTGTAAATATAGGTTTTAATATGTCCGTTTTTGACATAGCTATACTTTATAATACATTCATAAGGAGATTATTATGTTGGAAAAAGAAATTTTAGAAAAAGTTTGCAATAAAATATTCGATAAAGACCTCCCTGTATTAGAAACCGGTTTTGAAGATTTAGACATAATGTTAAAAGGACTTGAAAAATCAAGCATTATAACAATTGGGGCAAGACCTTCCATGGGAAAAACGGCATTAATAACAACTATTATGTTGAATTTATTAGAACAAAATAAAAAATGTTTATTCTTTTCTTTGGGAATGAGTAAAGAGCAATTTTTAAAAAGGCTTTTAGTTCACATTTCTGAAGTCGATTTTCACACCTTAAATAATATAGAATCATTAAATGTAAAAATCATATCAGAAAAAATTAAAAGTGCTATTGATAAATTATGTCATTACAATATAGATATATATGATAATTCTATTAATACAAAGTTTATAGAAGAAAAAGTTAAACAAAATAACCCTGATTATATTTTTGTTGATACCTTTTGAATATGAGGATATTTTTGGTTGTAATAACAACAGAATAAGTGCAAAATTAAATGGGAAATGGGGTGTTATTGATAAATTCAATAATAAGTTAATTGATTTTAAATATGATGAAATTTGCATCTATTTAACTCGTGATTGTGGCTCAATTCCTGCAAGAGTAGGAGATAAATGGGGGATAATAGATATTTACGGCAATGTTATTTATGATTTCGTATATGATGATTGTGGTGGCTTAGACGAAAAAGGGTGGTATAAATTTAGAAAAAAAAATAAATGGGCAATTTATTCTTGTGAAAGAAATAATTTTATAAGTCCATTTATGTATGATGAAGTTGAAATATATTCAAACCGGGTTTGCAAAGTAAAATTAAACGGTAAATATGATTACGTAGATACTGAAAATGTACCTGTTTCTGACTTTTGTTATGATACAATTCATCACTTTTATAGAACAAATTTAGTTTCAATATATAAAAATGGCAAATGTGGATTAATGAACACTGGTGGTAAAATTCTCATTGAACCTAAATATGATGATTGCATAAAAAGAACAAGTGAAAATATGTTAGTTTGGGAAGATAATGAATATAATCAATATGTAACTGACATAGATATGAACATCATTATACAAAAAAGAAAATACCAAAAATTTAATGGTGGTTATAATTCAGGATTTATTTCAGTGAGAAATAATGGATATTATAATAAAATAGGCAAGAAATTAGAACTGAATCTTAAATTATAAAAATGATTGATTATTCTTTATTATGTTAATTATTTATTTTCTGGTTTTTGTCCTTCGTTTTCTGGTTTTATTCCAAAGAATTTTTGAAGTTTTTTTACCCAACTCCAAGTTTGACTTTCTTTAAGAATTTTTTCTGGAATATCTTTAGTAACTGTTTTATGTATTTTTTCAGCTGCTTCAAAAATACTTCCTTCGTAAGCCGCTTTTGCAATTTCTTCTTTTGTAAGTGGTTTGTTTTTGTTATCTTCTGTTTTTTGAGTATTTGTAGTTGGTTGTTTTTTGTAGTTATTATTAATTTCGTTTGCCATCATAACTCTTTTTTTTTATATGTTATATCACTACTAGTAGTAATTTGTCAATAAATTTTGATATTTATACCTTAACTTATTTATTCATATGTGTTTATTTTTAATGAATTTCTAAATTTAGAATTTTGCTGAATTGGGTAAATACGTTTTAATACCCATTCTGAGGTTTTCAAATTTTGTTTTTGACTGCTTAATCCTTCATTTTGGGCAAATTTTAAATTTTTGTCGACAAGTGCATCTCATTCTATTAAAATCGCTATAAAAGGCTTTATATTTAACTCTTGGCTAAAATATACCTATCTTGCACTTGCACTTTATTTACAACTTTATTTATGTAATTTAACATACAGAACAAGATGTAATTAGCTATGAGATGGAGATGTATTTATAAGAAACAAACTTGAAAAATTTATAAATTATTTGATACGATGGACGACCTGTCTTTTTGCGTTCTTTCTTTAAATGACCTTTGAACCAAGCTTCTATTTCTCACCAAGGTATTACATTGTTCATTTCTTCTAAAAACTTATTATCAGGGCAAGATTGTTCTACAAAATATTGTGCTAATGTTGGTCGGTTATTTTTCATAATCCCTCTCTATTACTGTATCTTAACTTGTTTTTATTATATCAATTTTAAGGAACCATGTACATGGGAAGGTTATTTTAGCACACTCTTTTTCCGCAAATTGATTTTGTAATAATTAATCAATTTTTAATATTTTTAATAAAATTCGTTTTGTTAACTTCTGGATATCATGTTTTTCATCG
>URRM01000004.1 GCA_900550295.1 uncultured bacterium | reverse complement strand
CGATATAATCGCACCCGCCTTTGTTCTTTATGAATTTAATTATTCATTACTTGTTGTAGTAAACAGTTAATTCATCACCAGCGTTTAATGCTGAATCGTTAACTGAGCTTGGTAAGATTAAGTATCTTACTTCATCACCGAATTCATAAACTACACCAAACACGCCTGAAGCAGCTAATTTAGCGATGTCATAAATACCATAACCGATAGTTACGAAACCTTTACCAAAGCTTCTTAAACCAGACATTGGTTCTAATGATGCTGTGTTAGCCATTGTATTTGATAAGTTATCACCTAATCTTTCAGTACCGTTTGAAACAACGTTTGCTGCAGCTGAAACTGAACGACCTGCAACACCTGCAACTCTGCCGGTAGCTGAGAATGGAGCAGCTAATACTCTAGCAACTACATTTGTTGTTTTAACGTTTGTAGCATTAACATCTGAAACGTTAGCAGGGAAATCAACACCGTTGATTGAAGTGAATTTAACTTTTACATAACCAGGGTTTTTAACACCAGGTCTTACAACTTCTACAACTTCACCTTTAACTTTTGAGCCAACTGCGTAGCAAATGCCGGCAATTTTAGCATCTTCAGTTGTTACAGCGTAGAATGTGTCGCCGATGTTAGAGTGTCTAGCATCAACTCTTTCTGACATTTTAACTTTTACAGCGCCTAAGCTTGCACCGTTTACAAATTTAGCATTGTAGTATTTGCTTACACTTAATGCACAAACTAATTTGTAAAGTTGTTCTGTTGATAAGTATTTTTGACTAGCAACTTTGTCTAATTCAGGAAGGTTGTTTAAGATACCTGATTCCATAACTTTGATTGTTGCTTTTGTTGCCCATGCTGGGATTTCTTGCATTTCATATTTGTTAACCAATTTACCAACTGTTGTAGCTTGTGGTTTGTTGCTTAATAATTGAGCAAATGTAGCGAATACTTCAGCCTTTGTAATTTTTTGTTCCGGACGGAAGTTTTTGTCTGGGTAACCAATCATAACACCAGCGCCTAATGCTCTGTAGATGTAAGGTTTAGCCCAGTTACCTTCTACGTCTTTGTATTGGTATCTAGTTTTCACTGTTGGTAAATTTAAACCTTCAGCCATAGCGTGTGCCATTTCAGAACGTAAAACCGGTTTTTTAGGATCGAATTTACCGATTAATTTTTCTAATTTTGACATTAAGTTTTTAGCCATTGAATCGATAACTACATTTTCTTTGCCTTGTACTGACAAATCAGAATCTGATTTCAATACTTTGTCGCCTACTAGGTATACACCTTCAGCTTGAGTAGATTGTACTTGCGTACCAAACATTGTTGGATGAGCGTATGCTTGAACAGTTGCTGTACCAGCTGCGTGAGCTGATGTTGCAATCATTAAAGCAGCTACAGTCGCAAATAATGATTTGAATAATTTCATTTTTGTCTCCTTTTTATATATACATGACAATTATACTTGCTATTTCACCCCTTATTATCCATGAAAAAACAAAAAAAGACAAGATATGTTTAGAAATTTTAAAGATTTTTTAATATTGCAAAAAAATTATATAATTTTCTTATGAACAGACACGTAATTAAATTCATCAGAAGGGTTATTCATGGAAAATCTCTTTGGCAAGCCCTATTAATCGGGATTATAACCGGTTTTCTTATCGTTGCTTTTAATAGCTCAATTAGTTGGACATTCAATCATATACAAGCTTTTACACTTCATAACCCTCAAAGAATATGGATATTACCACTTATAACTACTTTTGGCGGTTTAATATCCGGATTATTAGTGTTTAAATTCGCACCTGAAACCCGAGGAAGCGGAATTCCATACGTTAAGTTATGTTTAGCCAATTACGGTAAGCTTACGAGAATCAGAAGCATTTTTGTTAAGTTTTTCGCAGGTCTTGCAGCTATTGGTTCAGGGCTATCCCTTGGTAGAGAAGGTCCTAGTGTACAATTAGGCGCAGGGGCAGGAGCTTTGGTCGGAAAATTGTTCAAAGCTACCGGCTTTAACAAAGACAAACTTATTGCAGCTGGTGCCGGTTCTGCTATTGCGGCAACTTTCAACGCTCCGATTGCAGGTACTGTATTTGTTTTAGAAGAATTAATTCATAAATTTTCTTATATGATTTTGTTGCCAACAATGGTTGCTGCCGTTGTAGCATCTGCAATTGCACGAGAATGTTTAGGCAACAATCCGGCTTTTAACACTATTATGACAAGCGCTGACTTAAATTTTAAAACGATAGCCGTATGTCTTATTCTTGGCGTATTGGCAGGTGTTTTAGGCGTAATGTTTGCCCGTACAATTTTGATTACAAACAAAATTTATTCACTATTAAATAAAATTCCCAATTGGTTAAAACCGGCAATTGCAGGGTTAATCATAGGTTTAATCGGAGTTGTTATACCACAGGTAATGGGTTCAGGAAATTTAACCGTAGAAAGCCTATTACAAGGCAACATTGGACTAAAACTTGTTTTAGTAATTTTTATTGTTAAATTTTTCGTTACTCCTATTTGTTTCGGCTCAGGTGCTGCAGGCGGTATTTTCTTACCAACCTTAATGTTGGGAGCATTTTTGGGGTATTTAACAGGAGGTTTAGGTCACTTTGTAGGCTTAACCGTTAACCCTATAGCGTTTGGAGCAATAGGAATGGCAGCCTTCCTTTCAGCCGTTGCAAGAACTCCAATCACTGCGGTAATTATGGTTTTTGAAATGACCGGAGGTTATGCAACAATTTTGCCGATTATGCTTACAGCAGCAATTGCAGACGTTGTAGCTGAAAAAATGGCACACAGACCTATTTACTCAACTCTCGCAATTCAACAATTAAAAAACGAGAAAAGAATTTAAGCATCTTGTTTTAAGCACCAATGTAGGATTAAAATTGCCAATATAATTACAGAAGAACCCAAAATAAAGTTCAAAACATCTATTTTTTCGTGAAAAATTAGAATTGAAAAAAGAACACCGAACGGAATTTTCAAGTTATTCATAATTGCCAAAGTTGAACTTTTAACGTATTTTGAGCCTTTATTCCATAGGTAAAATCCTATTCCGGTTGGAACTACACCGAGATAAAGAATTGCCAAAATTTGCAGATGAGTCAAAGAGGTTGATGCAATTTCATTGTTTGCAATTACAAAAGACATTATTAAGAAAAAAGCACCTAAATAAGCACTTGCCATAAGGTTTTCAGATTTTATTTCGTCCGGAATAAACTTTTTCCATAAAACTTGACCGAGCGCAAAGGTACAATTTGAAGTTTCCATCAGCAAAACACCTTTAACAATTTGAGAGAACTCCAAATTTTGCCAAACAACAATTCCCGCACCAAAAACTGACATTAAAATGCATAAAATATAAACAAATTTAAATCTGTCACCAAACAAAGATGCCCAAATGGCGACAAAAACAGGAGTTGTAGTTGTCAAAAGCGCAACTTCGTTACCTTGCAAAAATTTGAACGCCTTCAAAAAGGCAAAATACATAATTCCGAACTGAATCATTCCGATAAAAAACGCCTTCAAATGCTCTTTGCAGGTAAATTTTCTAACAAATGGTAAAAAAATTACAAAGGCAAAAAGCAATCTGAGCATTACGACAAAATCAGTCGGCAACATACTTAATTGGTTCTTGATAAGTCCAAATGATAGTGAAAAACATACTGTTGCGATTAAAAGATATATCATAATTCCAACTTTTCTTTTGTAATGCAAATGTAAAAATTGCTTATTAAACTTTACATCATAATATATTTAGGGTAGCATAAAAAAGAGGAGTCTGCATGGAAAACTTAAAATATAAAAGAATTTTATTAAAAATCAGCGGTGAAGCATTATTAGGTGAACAACAGTTCGGTATTGATTATAAGCCCGTTGAATTTATTGCTGAAGAAATCAAACAAATTCATAAAATGGGTGTAGAAGTTGCCGTTGTAGTCGGTGGCGGAAACATTTTCAGAGGAATGAAAAACAGCGCTCGTTTAGGAATGGATAGAGCTTCAGGAGATTACTTAGGTATGTTGGCAACAGTTATGAACGCTCTTGCCCTACAATCAGCACTTAAAAAGATTGATGTATCTTGCAGAGTTCAATCTGCAATCGATATGAATCAAATTGCTGAACCTTATATCAGATTTAAAGCTAACAGACACTTGGAAAAAGGTCGTGTTGTAATATTTGCGGCAGGTACAGGAAACCCATTCTTTACAACAGACACCGCAAGTGCTTTGAGAGCATCTGAAATTGATGCACAAGTAATGTTAATGGCTAAAAACGGTGTTGACGGTGTTTACACTGATGACCCTAACGTTAACAAAGATGCTAAGAAATTGGAAAACATTGATTACGATGAAATTATTAAACACGATTTAAAAGTTATGGACAGATCAGCTTGCGATTTATGCCAACAAAACAACATTCCAATCATCGTTTTCGATTTCAAAGCAAAAGACGCAATCAAGAGAATTATCTTGGGCGAAAAAGTCGGAACTTATGTAGGTAAACAATAATAAGAAAGAGGTAAACAATGTCAGAAGCATTAGATACATTATTTAAAAACGGTACAGAAAAAATGGAAAAAGCCATTAACCAATTACACCGTGAATTTTCAACAGTTAGAACAGGTCGTGCAAACCCTGCAATGTTAGACAAAGTTATGGTTGAATACTATGGCGCACCAACTCCATTAAAACAAATGGCTCAAGTTACAGTATCAGAAGGTACTTCTCTTGTTATCGCTCCATTTGATAAATCAATTTTAAAAGAAGTTGAAAAAGCAATCATCAAAGCTGAATTAGGTGTTGCTCCAAACAACGATGGTGTTTCAGTAAGATTAAACTTCCCACCTTTAACTGAAGAAAAAAGAAAAGAAATTACAAAAGACGTTAAAAAATTTGGTGAAGAAGCTAAAGTTCAAGTAAGAAACGTTCGTCGTGATATGACAGATGAATTGAAAAAAGTTGAAAAAGCTGAAAACTTACCGGAAGATATGGTTAAAGATAACCAAGACAAAATCCAAAAATTAACTGATAAATATACAGCTATTATCGACAAAGAAGTTTCAGAAAAAGATAAAGAGGTTATGACAGTATAATGAACAACTCCATTCTAAGATTAATCACAGGTTGGGTTTTTGGCTTAATAGCCTTGGCATGCATCATTTTCGGTGGTTTACCACTGTTACTTTTGCTATCTGTAGTTATTTTCTTAGCATCAAAAGAGTTCGTTCACATCTTAGAACATAAAGGATTTTTTCCAAGTTTAAAAGTAATTGTAGTTGCAGATGTAATTTTTGCAGTTCTTGCTTACTTTAATTGCTTTAACTTGGTTCCTTTAGCTTTCACAGCAGGCACAATGATTGCCTTTATGTGGGTATTATTCAAGGGTAAACAACCTTACACGGCAAACGTTGCAACAACAATCGTAGGTTTTGTTTACAGTGGTTGGTTCCCATTACATCTTTTATTTTTAAGAGATTTGGGCTCTAACAATACCTCTTCTTCAATGCAAATGATATTAAAAACTGATTTTATGAACGCGGGGTTAGGATATGTAATTTTCATGTTCTTGCTTGTAATCATAACTGACGTTGGGTGTTATTATTTTGGAAGAAATTTTGGCAAACACAAACTTGCACCTGTAATCAGTCCAAACAAAACCATTGAAGGTTCAATCGGTGGTGCTGTTTGCGCATTAATCGGCGGTTTCATCATCGCTTACTTCATCAAATTACCTTGGTATCACACAATTATTGCAGCTTTATTAGTTACAACATTCGCTCAAATCGGCGACTTGTGTGAATCATTGTTAAAACGTGATGCCGGCGTAAAAGATTCAGGCAACTTACTTCCGGGACACGGAGGCTTCTTAGACAGAACTGATAGTTATGTATTTACAATCCCTGTTATTTACTACTATTTTCTATATTTCGTCGTTGACAACCACCAATGGATAAAATTAATTAACTTTATAAAAGGAATTTTTTAATGCATGAAGCGTTAGAAGAAATATTTAAAATTAAAATTACGGATGAAGATTTGTTCCAAAAAGCATTGACTCATCCGTCTTTTACTAAAGAAAATAATCTTAATTCACTTGATAATTATGAACGTTTGGAATTTTTTGGAGATGCCGTTTTAAAACTTGCCATTTCTGAAAAATTAATAAAACAATACCCAAAATCTCACGAGGGAGAACTTACAAAAATCCGTTCTATATTAATTTCTGATGCAACTTTGTCTAAAATTGCTGAAAAAATTAACATCACAGACTTAATTATTTTAGGTTCTCACGCAGAAAAAGCCGGAGAAAGAAAACGCTCATCAATCAATGCTTGCGTGTTTGAAGCACTTTTAGGAGCTTTTTATTTAGATGGCAACCAAAAAGAAATTATTGATTTTTTAAACGAAATTTTTGAAGATTATATTTTAGATATAAAAAATAACATGGCAAAATACAATGCCAAAGAAGTTTTGCAAGAATATACTCAATCAAAAACAAAAGAGGTTCCGCAATATAAATTGATTGAAGAGATTGGACCTGCTCATGAACCAAAATTCAAAATGGAAGTACTTTACCAAAACCGAGTTTTGTCAACAGCAATTGGGACAAGCAAAAAAGATGCGGAACAAAAATGTGCTTACGAAGCTTGTAAAAAATTAGGAGTTATAAATGAGTAAAGAAATTATTGTATCACCATCTATTCTATCAGCAGATTTTGCTAATTTGGAAAGAGATATAAAATTAGTTGAAGATAACGGCGCAGACTGGATTCACGTTGACGTTATGGACGGACATTTTGTACCAAATATTACAATTGGTATTCCTGTGGTTAAAGCTCTAAAACGCTTTGCTAGAAAACCTCTTGACGTTCATTTAATGATTGATAATCCTGAAAAATATATTGAAGACTTTGCTAAAGCCGGCGCTGACATTATTACCTTCCACTATGAAGCTGTAAAACCGGAAAATATCGAAGAAATTTGCAAAAAAATTCAATCTCTTGGTTGCAAAGCAAGTCTTTCAATTAAACCTAAAACAAACCAAAACGATATAATCCCGTACTTACCTTTTGTTGATATGGTTCTTGTAATGACTGTTGAACCTGGGTTTGGCGGACAAGAATTTATGCACTATTGCGCACAAAAAATTCCTACAATCCAACAAAACGGAAAAGAAGATTTAATCATCCAAGTTGACGGTGGAATTAATGACGTAACTTCAAAAGTTTGTATTTCATTAGGCGCAACTTCACTTGTAGCTGGTAGTTACATCTACAAGAGCAAGGATGTTAAAAAGGCAATTGAGTCTTTGAGAGCGTAAGAATGACACAAACAGGACAAATCTTTAAAATTCATTCGGATTTTTATTATGTTAATCATAATAATCAAACTTTTGAATGCAAATTAAGAGAAGTCTTGAAGAAACAAAAGTTGAAAATTGTTGTAGGCGATTTTGTTGAATTCGAAAACGGCGCAATTGAAAAAGTTTTACCAAAGAAAAATTACATTCCACGTCCGAATGTTGCAAACATAGACCAAATTGTAATTGTATCTGCGGTAAAAGAGCCTGAATTAAGCTTTGAACAACTTAATCGATACATTGCATTCGCAAAATATTACAATATTCCGACAGAATTATGCTTCAACAAAAACGATTTATCACTTGATGATTCTACTATCGAAAAAGTATTTCAAATATATGAACCGTTAGGATTTGATATTGTTTTCACATCTGCAAAAGAAAAAGACGGAATTGAAGATTTCAAAGAAATTTTAGACGGCAAAATTTCAGTTCTTTGCGGAAGTTCAGGAGTTGGAAAGTCAAGTTTAATCAATGCAATTAACCCAAATTGTAATTTAAGAACAAAATCTGTCAGCGAAAAAACCGAACGAGGAACTCATACAACACGCCATTGTGAAATTATAAACATTACAGACACAATGAGAATCGTTGATACTCCGGGGTTTAGCAATCTTAAATTTGATTTTTTAATGCCAAACGAGGTTGACTCTTTATTTGATGAAATTAGTCAATACAAAGGTTATTGTAAGTTTTCAGACTGTTTGCACGACAAAGAAACAGGCTGTGCAGTATTAGAACACATTGATGATATTGATTTAAGTCGTTATCAAAGCTATTTAACCTTTGTAAATGAGGCAAAAGAATATAAAGAACGAGTTAAATTTTCAGGCACAAAGCACGAAAGAGAAACTCATTTTAAACATCATAATGACAAAATGGCAGTAAAAATTAGCGCTCAAAAACGTCAATCTGCCAGAAACACTCAAAAACAAAGCATACATAAAGAAATTCATGAGGAAAAATAAAATGAAAGAATTAATCAATTTAGTAAACAAAAAATTGGATGAATACTTACCTGTAGGCTATCCTGAAGAAATTTTTGAATCAATGCGTTACAGCTTACTTGCAGGTGGAAAAAGGTTAAGACCGATTATGTGTCTTGAAGCTTGCAGAGTTTTTGGCGGAGAAATAGAAAAAGCTTTGCCTACAGCTTGTGCATTTGAAATGTTACACACTCAAAGTCTTATCCATGACGATTTACCTTGTATGGACAATGACGATTACAGACGTGGAAAACTTACAAATCACAAAAAATTCTCTGAAAGTACAGCCGTTCTTGCAGGTGATGCTTTAATCAGTTACGGAACTCAGTTAATTATTGATAAATCTGACCTTCCTGCAGAAGTAATCGTAAAAGTTTTAAGAGAACACGCAATTGCAGCAGGCGCTTACGGAATCATTGCAGGACAAGTGGTGGATATTGCAATGGAAGGCAAACCTTATGATGCTAAAATTCTTGAATTCATCCACACTCACAAAACTGCTGATTTATTCAAAGCAGCCCTAAAAGCCGGTGCACACATAGCAAATGTAAACGAAGAACAACTTAAAGCAATGGATAATTTCGGTCAAATGCTTGGTTTTGCATTCCAAATTTGTGACGATATTTTAGACGAAACTTCTACTTTTGAAGAAATGGGTAAAACTATGGGCAAAGATAAAGAAGAAGGAAAGTTAACATACACCGCTCTTTTCGGAATTGAAAAAGCCAAATGTGAACTTAATTGCCTTTTAGACAAGGCCTATGATATACTAAAGAAACAAAACATTGAGTCTGAAATTTTCAACTCAATTATTAATTCAATAAGAGAAAAGGTATAAAATGGAAAATTTAATCGCAAAGTACACAAACACAGGTATTGAAGCAATTGCAGCAGGTCTTTTGGCCGCTTTTATTGCACAAGTAATCAAATTACTTTTAGATATTATTATCAATAGAAGAGTTGATTTCAGAATTTTTACAACAACAGGTGGCATGCCAAGTTCACACTCTGCAGGTGTTGTGGCTCTATCAACAATCGTTGGTATCCTGGATGGCTTTACATCAACAATGTTTGCTATTGCAATTGGTTATGCATTCGTTGTAATGTATGATGCTGCCGGTATTCGTAGAGCTTCAGGCAAAATGGCGGTTTGTTTAAACAAAATGGTTGCTGATTTCTACAAACACGACATTAATGCTGCCGGTACTAAGTTGAAAGAAATGCTTGGACATACACCTAAAGAAGTTTTCTGTGGTGCAATTTTAGGTATTGTTTTCGCATTCTTCTTCCACTACATTATTCTTTTATAGAGAAATTTTATGAAAAAATATTGCTTAAAATTTAACGCTTTCACTCTTGCAGAAATGCTTGTGGTTCTTTTTGTCATCGGTGTAATCTCTATGATGACAATTCCGACAGTTGTGAAAGTTAATAAAGAAAGAGCTATTTCTGATTTATTAAATGAAAACTATAAAAAAATTGAACTTGCATTAGTTATTGATAAAATTTCAAATTTTGATGTTTCAGATTTCGGTTTTAGTGCACTAAGTAAGCCCTACACATCTAGCGAGTTTACTGATGTTTTAAGAGAAAAAATGAAGGTTTTAAACTACTGCAAACCTACAGAAGGTTCTTGTGGCTTTGAATCTGACAACTTAACAGGTTATAAATTACGCATGATGAACGGAAGTTCAATGTTAATCAATGACGATTTTAGAGGCGAATTTGATCCTATAGATAATACAAATCCTATTTTAGGTGCAACATACATAGACGTTGACGGTCCAAGAAGTTCAAATACCGCAGGGCGTGACCAATTTGGGTTTTACACAACTCAAAAAGGGTTGATTCCGATGGGAGGTCCAAAAGACACGCTTGTTCCGTTTACAGATTGTATTCAAAAAGAAGGACTTTCTTACGCTTGCTCCGCTTGGGTTTTATTAAATAAAAATATGGATTACAAAAACTGTCCAAATGTTATAAATTGGGATGATAAAGTTTCATGTAATTGATGGTTTTTCGGTAGGGTGGAGTCGAACGAAGTGAGCGAACCCGTAAGGTGTCGGTCAGACGTTACTCTGCCGACACCCCGAATAAACCAAGACTGTTTAAAATGACTTTTTAATAATAAAATCGACTTATTGTCTTATAGATTTTAACATGCCCTTTATATCATCTTTACAACTATTTTCTTGAAAAAAATTTTGTTTATGCTATTATTTACCCATAGTTAAAAAAAGGAGAATTTATGATTTCGGTAAACGATTTAAAAACAGGCTTAACTCTACAACTAGATGGCGGTTCTTTATGGTCAGTAGTTGAATTCTTACACGTTAAACCAGGTAAAGGTGCAGCATTCGTAAGAACAAAATTAAAAAACGTTGAAACTGGTCAAGTTGTTGAAAAAACATTCAGAGCTGGTGAAAAAGTTGCTAAAGCTATGCTTGATCGTAGAGATATGCAATACTTATATAAAGAAGGTTCTGGCTATGTAATGATGGACCTTGAAACTTATGAACAAATTACTGTTACTGCAGATATGATTGGTGACGGTATCAAATACTTAAAAGAAAACATGAACGTTTCTGTTTTAACTCACGAAGGTAACGTAATCGGTGTTGATCTTCCAACTCACGTTGAATTAGAAGTTGTTAACACACCTCCTGCTGAAAAGGGTAACACTTCTCAAGGCGGTACAAAACCTGCTGAAACTGAAACAGGTGCAATAGTTAACGTTCCATTCTTCGTAGTAAACGGCGACAGAATTAGAATTGATACAAGAACTAACGAATATCTTGACAGATGCTAGTTAAACTGGCATTGTCTAGAAAGGATTTAGAATATGAAGTTTGATTTAAAATATTTAGAAAAGTTGGCTAAATTGATGAACGAGTCTGAATTGACAGAAATGCAATTAGAAGACCAAGAACAATCAATTGTACTAAAAAGAGAAAAACAAACAGTAACAACTAGCATGGTTCCTGCACCTGTTGTTGAAGCAAAAGCTCCGGCACCTGCCAAGGTTGAAGAAGCTAAAGAAGATGGTACATCTTCCATTGCTAAAACTGCAAAAGCTGTAAAATCACCAATGGTTGGTACTTTCTACAAGGCTGCATCACCTGATGCTCCTGCTTTTGTTGAGGTTGGATCACTTGTCGCTCAAGGCGAAGTTGTTTGTATCATTGAAGCAATGAAGCTTATGAACGAAATTGAATCAGATTTTTCAGGTAAAGTTGTTGAAATTTGTGTAGACGACGGTCAACCTGTTGAATATGGTCAAGTGTTAATGTATATTGAATAAATTTAAAAAATTAGGAATAGAATATTATGTTTAGAAAAGTTCTTGTTGCAAACCGTGGTGAAATTTCGGTTAGAATCATAAGAGCATGCCGTGAATTAGGTATTCCGACTGTTGCTGTATACTCAGAAGCAGACGCAAATTCACTTCACGTAAGACTTGCAACTGATGCCTATTGTATTGGACCTGCTGACAGCTCAAAAAGTTACTTAAGCATTCCTGCAATTATGTCTGTTGCTGAGCTTGCAGGTGTTGATGCAATTCACCCTGGATACGGTTTCTTATCAGAAAGAGCTGATTTTGCAGCAATTTGTGAACAACATAACATCAAATTTATCGGACCATCTTCTCAATCTATGAGAAAAATGGGTGATAAAGCTAATGCTCGTAAGACAATGATTGAAAATGATGTACCTGTAATCCCTGGTACAGGCATTGTTCACGATGCAAAAGAAGTTATTAAATTTGCTAAAAAAGTTAAATATCCTGTTATCTTGAAAGCGACTGCTGGTGGTGGCGGTAAAGGTATGAGAGTTTGCAGAAACGACGATGAAGTTGCAACAAACTTACAACTTTGCCAATCAGAAGCAGAAAAATCTTTCGGCAATCCGGATGTTTACTGTGAAAAATATTTAGAAAACCCTCGTCACATTGAGGTACAAATCATCGGTGACCAATATGGAAACTACATTTACTTAGGTGAACGTGATTGTTCTGTACAAAGACGTCACCAAAAGTTAATTGAAGAAACTCCATCTCCTGCCGTTGACGAACGTACAAGAAAGAAAATGGGTGAAGCCTCTATTCGTGCAGCAAAAGCTGTTAAATATGAAGGAGTTGGTACTTGTGAATTCTTGCTTGATAGTGACGGTAAATGGTACTTCATGGAAATGAATACACGTGTTCAAGTTGAACACTGTATTACAGAAATGATTTCCAGAGTTGATATCGTAAGACAACAAATTCTTGTTGCATCAGGTGAAAAATTACAATACAAACAAAAAGATATAAATTTACAAGGTCACGCAATTGAATGTAGAATTAACGCAGAAAATCCTGAAAAGAACTTTATGCCTTGCCCTGGAACTATTGAAGGATATGTTCAACCGGGAGGATTCGGTGTTCGTGTAGATTCTCACGTATATCCGGGATATAAAATTCCGCCTTACTACGATTCAATGATTGGTAAATTAATCTGCTGGGGTGAAAACAGAAACCAAGCAAGACGTAGAATGTACCAAGCATTAAAAGAATACGTTGTAATCGGGGTTGAAACTACTATTCCATTCGATTTAGAAGTTATTGAAGATGAAGTTTTCAAAACAGGTGAATTCAATACAAGTTTCTTGGAAGATTTCTACAGAAGAAAAGAAAACAAAAAGTAATTTTTAACTTTACATCTTTGCAACTTTTGAAAAAACGTTTATAATAGTAATATGAGCGAAGATCAAGATTTACAAGAAATTGAGGAATTGCAAGCAATTCTTCGTGAAGATTCGTCTAACTTCCAAGCTAGACGCCGTTTGGCTGTGGTTTTGTTAGACAAAGGTTTCAACGAAGAAGCTTTAAAACAGTTTCAATTTTTAATTAGTATTTTTCCTCAAGATGCAAGCCTTTATTACAACAAGGGTATTGTTCATGAAAAAATGCGTGATACTGCAAAAGCAGAACAGGCTTATTTAAAGGCAATTGAACTATCTCCAGATGATACCGATTTTTATTATAATTTAGGTCTTGTGTATATTGATATGCGTGAATTTGACAAGGCTATTGAATGTTTTAAGCGTGTATTATCGACAGATGTAGACGATTCAAACAGTTATTTCAATTTAGGACTTTGCTACGTAAAAAAAGAACAACCTGAGATTGCAAAAGTATGCTTTATGAAGGCTGTACAGCTTAATAGCAATGATATTTTTGCACACTTCCACTTGGGTTACATATACAGAAACGAAGGTAAAATTCCGGAAGCTATTGCTGAATATAAAAAGGTTATTGACCAATCACCAAATTACAGTTGGGCATATTTTAACCTAGGCTCAATTGCTTACGACCAAGGCGATTATAATTCAGCATTGGGATATTTGCAAAAAACATTAGAATATAATCCTCGTGATATTGAAGCATACAAGATTATGACTAAAATTTTGTTTAAAACAGAGCGCTACGATGAGGCTTACGGCATAATGAAGGTTGCATTAGAAGAAATTCCTGACAACGGTGATTTGTATTACGTTATGGCGCAAGTTTTGAAATACAAACAAATGTGGGCAGAATACAAAGAGTGTATGACTCTTGCAATGGAAAATCATGATACTTTGTCAATTCAACCAAAAGAAGTGCAAGCAGAATTAGAAAAGAATCTTCCGCAAGGAGCATAAGTTTTATTAGACAATAAGGCTTTAAATTTTTTGGCATTAAGCTTTTATAAATAATGTTTTACGCATTGTATTTTTATGCTAAAATATTCTCAAATTAGTGAGGATTATAAATTATGAAAATGTCAAAATTATTCGTACAAACCCTAAGAGAATTTCCGGCAGATGCAGAAGTTGTTTCTCATAAATTTTTAGTAAGAGCGGGTTATATAAGAAAATTAACCAGTGGTGTTTACAACTACTTGCCTTTAATGTGGCGTGTTTTAAGAAAAATTGAAAACATCATTAGAGAAGAATTAAACGCATCAGGCGCACAAGAATTGTTACTTCCTGTTGTTCAACCAAGAGAACTTTGGGATGAATCAGGCAGATGGGAAGCTTACGGCAGAGAATTAGCTCGTTTCAGAGATAGACATGACCGTGAAATGTGCTTGTCACCTACAGCAGAAGAAGTTATTACAGCAGTTGCTCGTGACGGTTTGAAATCTTACAAACAAATGCCTGTAAACTTATACCAATTCCAAGAAAAATTCCGTGATGAAGTTCGTCCTCGTTTTGGTTTACTTAGAGGTCGTGAATTCATCATGAAAGACGGATATAGTTTTGACGTTGACCAAGAAGGTTTGGAAAAAGAATACCAAAACATGGCTGATGCTTACACAAGAATCTTTAAAAGATGCGGACTTGAAACAAAAATGGTTCAATCAGATTCAGGCGCAATCGGCGGTAGCGTAAGTCACGAATTTATGGTAATCACAACAACAGATGCCGGTGAAAACGATGTATTTTACTGTGACGGTTGCGATTATTCAGCAAACTCTAACCACGCTGTATCAAAACTTCCACCAGCAGAAGTTGACGGAAGCAAATTCGGTTTCAACGAAACTAAAGTTATTGATACTCCTCAAACTCACTCAATTGAAGAACTTTGCAACTTCTTAAACATTCCTGCAACAGTTATTCTAAAAAGCTTAGTCTACATTGTTGATAAAAAACCTGTTATTGCTTTAATCAGGGCAGACAAAGAAGTTGAAGAAACAAAATTATTAAATGCCGTTGGCGGTATGGATATCAGAATTGCATCAGCTCCTGAAATCGAAGAATTAATGGTTGAAAAAGGTTTCAACGCAGCAAGAGGATTCATAGGACCTAAAGGTATGGAAGGAATCACAATTGTTGCTGATGAAACAGTAAAAGATATGAAAAACTTTGTTGTTGGTATTAACCAAGAAGACAAACACATGGTTGGTGCAAACTTAGATGTTGATATTCCTCACATTGAAAAATTTGAAGACATCAGACTTGCACAAGCAGGCGAAATTTGCCCTCAATGCGGTCAACCGTTAAAAGTTACAAGAGGTATTGAGGTTGGTAACATCTTCCAACTTGGTACAAAATATTCAAAACCAATGAACGCCATGTTCTTAGACAAAAACGGTAAGGCTCAACCATACGTAATGGGTTGCTACGGTATCGGCGTTACAAGAACGGCCGCAGCTGCTGTTGAAAGATGGCACGATGAACACGGTATTTTATGGCCAATCCAAATTGCTCCATACCACGTTTGTGTTGTACCTTTGAACGACAAAGACGAACAACAAATGAGCGTTGCTAAAGATATTTATGCAAAACTTATCAATGCGGGTATTGAAGCTGTTTTAGATGATCGCCCTGAAAGAGCCGGAGTTAAATTTAAAGATGCAGATTTAATCGGCTTCCCATTCAGAATTACTGTTGGTAAAGCAATCTCTGAAGGTCAAGTTGAATTAAAAACTCGTCAAACTGATTCATCAGAATCAATGACTCCTGAACAAGCTGTTGAACAAGTTATTACAAAAGTAAAGGAAGTTTTATAATGAACGATTGTATTTTTTGCAAAATAATTAACAAAGAAATTCCGTCTAACTTCGTTTACGAAGATGATGCTGTAATTACAATAAAAGACTTGAACCCTCAAGCAGACACCCATGTTTTAGTAATTCCTAAAACTCACGTTGCATCTTTAGCCGAACTTGAAGATGAAGAGTTAATGGTTAAAATTTTAAAGGGAGTTAAAGCAACAGCAAAAAAACTTGGTTTAACAGATTACAGAACTATTATGAACACCGGTAAAGGTGCAGGTCAAACTGTATTCCATTTACACGTACACATTTTAGCCGGCAAATTAACTGAAAAATTGGGCTAAATATTTTAAAAACATTACTCCAAATAAGAGGTAGAATTTATGGTAGACGAACAAAAATATTATAGAGAAATAACTCCGTCAGGTTTTGGTATAGCTATAAAAATTAAAGATATATTATTTTCAACTCAATCAAAATATCAAAAGATTGAAGTTTTGGACTCTGAATCTTCATTGGGTAAAATATTGACTCTAAACGATTTAATGTTCGTTACAGAAGGCGATGCATACCATTATAATGAAATGATTGCTCACGTTCCTATGATTAGCCACCTTTGCCCTAAGAATGTTTTAATTATCGGCGGTGGTACAGGTGCATCTACTCACGAAGTTTTGAAACACAACACAGTTGAAAACGTCGTTGTCGTTGATATTGATGAAGAAGTTGTTAATACTTGCAAAAAATATTTGCCTAAAATCGCAAGCGGACTTGATGATCCAAGAGTTCAAGTTAAAATTGCAGATGCATTCGAATACATAAAATCAACAGATATGAAATTCGACGTAATCCTTATTACATCTCCGGATCCTCTAGGTCCGGGAGTTGGTGAATACACAAGTGAAGTTTATGACAATTTAAAAAGAGTTTTAAACGACGACGGTATTATCGTTGTGCAATCTGAAAGTCCTGTTGCTAATGTCGAAAAAAGTAAAAAATTATACGAAAGCTTACTAAAAGTGTTCAAAATCATAAAAACTTACACTTCTCCGGTACCTACTTACCCCGGAAGTTGTTGGGCTTGGGCTTTCTGCTCACAAACAGTTGAACCTTTAAAAAATATTGATGAAAAAAGATATGAAGAAGTTGTCAGTCAATGCAAATTGTTCAATAAAAAGTATGCGCAACAACGCTTTGAACAAGAAACAATTTTAGATGAATTGTTGTAAGGAGCAAAATGCAAGACGACAATCAACTGTATTATCAAGAATTTACACCATCAGGCTATGGTATATCTATTAAAATAAAAAAAGTTTTGTTTTCGGAAGAATCTGAGTTTCAAAAAATTGAAGTTTTGGATTCAGACTCAAAATTGGGCAAAATCTTAACATTGGATGATTTAATGGTTGCAACGGAAGGTGATGAGTATTTTTATCACGAAATGATTGTGCATATTCCAATGCTTAATCATCCTTGCCCTAAAGAGGTTTTAATCATCGGCGGTGGTGACGGCGGAACTGTTAGAGAAGTGTTTAAGCACAATACAGTTGAACACGTGACTCTTTGCGAAATTGACAAAGAAGTTGTCAAAACTTCTAAAAAGTTCTTCCCTAGCTTATCTTGCGAATTTGATAATCCAAAATTAGACATAATTTACGAAAATGCCATTGAATTTATCAAAGACAAAAAGAATTGTTATGATATCGTTTTGATAGACACCCCTGATCCTTTAAGCTTAGGTGTTGGGCTGTTTACGGAAGAATTTTATAAAAATATTAACAATTCACTAAAAGACGGCGGAATTATGGTAACTCAATCTGAAAGCCCTGTTGCGCTTGAAGAAGAGATTAAAGAAATGTACACAATGTTAAAAAGTGCATTCCCAATCGTAAACACTTACACTTCTGTAATTCCAACATACCCTGGGGGGTATTGGGCTTGGGCTTTCTGCTCAAAAGATGTTGAACCGCTTTCATTTATTGATGAAAAACGAGCAGAAGAAATTACACAAAAATGTAAAATCTATAACATCAATTACCACAAGTCTTGCTATGCTTTGCCGACCTTCTTGGATGAATTGCAATAAAAAGTATACTTAGACTCCTTATCACAATAAATAGTTTAAGGGTATAAGTAAACGTGAGATTCTGCATCTGATAAACCCTCCGACTGCGCATTAAAACATAATGTCCTCCCGTACTGCAACACGAGATCTTGACGACATGAGATTTATCATCCAATATAATATTCATAGTTACAAATGTAACTATGTTTTAAACACTTTTCTTTTGAACCGAAAAGCAACACTTTTTCTTCTTACTTTTTCATTCTGAACTATTTTATTAAAAATTTCAAGATAATTTCAAAAAAATAGTGTATATTACGTATATTTGGTGTAAAATTTTCTTATGAAATTCACAACTGAAGAATTAATTTTTGCAACCGGTGCAAAAGTATTAAAAAATAACACAAAAACTGAATTATTCTCTATTTCAACCGATACAAGAACTATCAAATCTGAAAATGTTTATATCGGGTTGAAGGGTGAATCTTTTGACGGTGAAAATTTTATAGATAAAGCCGTTGAAGCAGGTGCAAGAGCTTATTTCACAACAAAAGGAACTGTTTTAGACAACGCAGAATTGATTTTGCAGGTTCATGATCCTATGATTGCATATTTGCAACTTGCAAACTTGTATTTGAACAAAGTTTCACCTAAAGTTATTGCACTTACAGGAAGTTCGGGCAAAACAACTACAAAAGAAATGCTTACAAGTGTTTGTAAACAAGCTTTCAGAACTCACGCAACACCATTAAATCACAACAATGAAGTTGGTTTTTGCCAAACAATTCTTTCTATGCCTACAGATACTCAAGTTCTAATTCTTGAAATGGGCATGAGAGGTTTGGGTGAAATTGAACTTCTTTCAAAATATTCTCACCCTGATATTACCATTATAACTAACGTTGGGACATCTCACATTGGTCGTTTGGGAAGCAGAGAAAATATTGCAAAAGCAAAGTGCGAAATTTGTAAATATCAAAAAGAAAACGGCTGTTTTATTGCACACGACAGTGATTTAATCAGACAAACAGTTGAATTTAAAGGCGAAAAAATTTATTTTTCAATCAAAGACGTTAACTTTATTGAAAAACAAATCGGCAAAACAAAATTTGAATATAAAGACGAAGAATATCAACTAAACATTGAAGGTGATTACAACGTCGAAAACTCTCTTGCTGTAATTGAAGCAGGTTTACAGTTAGAAATGAATCCTGACGATATCAGAGATGGTTTAAAGGCTTATGCCCCAATTGAAAAACGTTGGCAAATTGAAAAAGTTGGTGATTATCAAGTTATAAATGATGCGTACAACGCAAATCCTGACTCAATGAAAGCCGCTCTTGCAACAGTTTTGGAACTTTATCCGAAAGCTACTCTTGTTTTAGGCAATATGGGTGAACTTGGAACAGATGAAGAATTTTATCATCAAGAAATTGGTAATTTTATTATCGGTAAATTAACTGAAAACAATGATATACGAGTAATTACAGTTGGTAATTTAGCGAAAAAAATTGCTGAAAAAGTTGCTGAAAACGGAATTCCGACAGCTTCTTTTGAAAACAACTGTCAGGCCACTCGTTACATACTTGATAATGTTGAAAAACATTCTACAATATTTTTGAAAGCCTCACGTTCAATGAAATTTGAGGAAATTTTAAATGAACTTAAAGGAGAAATCTCATGATAATGTTGTCAATCGCATTTATACTAGGCTTGATTTTATGCCTACTATTCGGCGTTCCATATATTGACTTTCTACAAAAAAGAACTATCGGGCAATATGTTTTAGACCTTGCTCCGGAAGCTCATAAGAAAAAACAAGGCACACCGACAACAGGTGGTATCTTTATTGTAGGCGCTATTGTTTTAGCTTCTGTAATCGTTTTGGCACTTGACCAAAGATTGAATGCATTTGGTTTTATTATTTTAATCACTTTGTTTTTCTACACATTGGCAGGATTTCAAGATGATTATTTGAAAATAAAAGGTAAAGAAAATCAAGGTTTAACACCTCGTGGAAAATTAATCAGACAAATTGTTATTGCATTTTTACCTGCAATTTTCATTCCGCTTTGCGGAGAGCAATTCACAAGAATTTCATTCGGTTACCACTACATTGATTTAATGTGGCTTTACCCATTTTTTGCGGTATTCATTATCATTGGAGCATCAAATGCCTTCAACTTAACAGATGGACTTGATGGACTTGCTTCAAGTTGTGGGGTACCTTCATTCTTGGCTTGTGCTTTCGTTGCAGGAATTAATGGCTATATGGAAGTTGCAATTATTGCAGCGGCAACTGCAGGCGCTTTAGTTGGATTTTTAAAATACAACAAACCTAAAGCTCAAGTGTTTATGGGTGATACAGGCTCATTAGCATTAGGCGGATTGCTTGGAACATTAGCTGTAATGGGCAAATTTGAACTTTTATTGGTAATAATTGCTTTAATGTTCATTATTGAAACTTTATCCGTAATTATTCAAGTTACAAGTTTCAAATTAACAGGAAAAAGAGTGTTTAAAATGGCACCAATTCATCACCATTTTGAACTTTTAGGCTGGAGCGAAAAAAGGATTGTTGCAACCTTTGCAATTTGTTCAACAATCTTCTCTATAATCGCTGTAATTCTTGCATATCTATATTTTAGAGGACTTATTTAATAATGAAAAAGAACTGGTTTGAAAAAAAAGTATTAATCTTAGGATTGTCTAAAAGTGGCATAGCAGCTGCAAAATATTTAAGTGAAAAATGTGCAGATGTTTATATTACAGAGTCTAGAGAAGAAAAAGACTCTGACAAAGCTTTATTAGATGAACTTAAATCTTTAGACATAAAAGTAGAAATGGGCAGACATAGCGACGAATTCATTAAAGATAGCTACCTTGCAATAGCAAGCCCGGGAATTCCTCCTCGTAGCGAACTTTTTAAACGAGTTAAAGAGGCTAATGTACCTATCATTTCTGAAATTGAACTTGCTTTCAAAGAAAGTTTAAAACCTTTTATTGCCATTACCGGTACAAACGGAAAAACAACTACAACAGCACTTACAGCACATATCCTACAAAAAGAATTCAAAGCTGAACCTTGCGGAAACTACGGTGTTCCACCATGTTCGTTATTAGACAAAAATGTTGATTATTTTGTTTGTGAAGTTAGTTCTTTCCAATTAGAAACAAGTAACGCTTTTCAACCTCAAATTTCTTGCTGGTTGAACTTTACACCTGATCACATTGATTGGCATGAAGGTTTAGAAAATTACTTTAATGCAAAAGCAAAAATCTTTAAATTCCCTCAAAATCCGGCATTTGCAGTTTTCAATGGAGCAGATGAAAGATTATTAGAATTCTCTAAAACTTGTCCATCAACCGTTTTCATTTTTGACAAAAAAATGGAAGACAACTGTTGCTACATTGAAAATGATACAATTTATTATTGTAGAAACAAAAAAACAGAGAAAATTATCACATTAAAAGATTGTCCGTTAATCGGTCATCATAACTACCAAAACGTAATGTGTTCAATAATTGTGGCTAAAATTGAAGGTATTGAAAATGACGAAATCAGAGATGCAATTATGTCATTCAAAGTTCCTGAACACAGATTAGAATATGTTACTAAGATTGGTAAAACTGAATTTTACAACGATTCAAAGGCAACAAACCCTGAATCAGCAATTGTTGCAATCAACTCTTTCAATGACAAAGATGTTGTTTTAATTGCCGGTGGTCGTGATAAAAATACAGATTTAAAAGAATTCTGTGATTCAATTAACAAACACATAAAAACTGTTATTTTAATTGGAGAAGCAGGAAAACGTTTTGAAGAAAATTTAAAACAAAACGGATTTAAAAATATTATTTTTGAAGAAACTATGCAAAGCGCAATCGATAAAGGTTTAAGCCTTAATCCGGATGTAGTACTACTTTCACCAGCATGTGCAAGTTTCGATATGTTTACAGGCTACGAAGAACGAGGAAAAGTATTCAAAGAATATGTCTTATCAAAAGTATAACCCAAAACGAGATATTCCATACACTTCAAAGCAAAGTGTCATCTTAACTCCGCCGGACAAGACGGTGTTAATCGTTGTTGCGTTTTTGGTTACTATTGGTATCATTGCAATCTTTTCTGCCAGTGCTCCAAAATGTATGGAAATGGGACAAAATCCCGCAAGATTTGCATTATTTCAAATCTTTTTCTTGATTATTGGTTTACTTGGTATGAAATTTTTTATAAATTATGATTATAAAAAACTCGTACCTTGGACTCTCTTCATAAGCATCGGGGTTGTTATATCCTTGTTATTAGTAGCATTTACGCCTTTAGGTATTACAGTAAACGAAGCAAAACGTTGGTTAAACATCGGTTTTACTCAATTACAGCCTTCCGAGTTTGCAAAGTTTGCCGTCGTGTTGCTTATGGGTAGCGCATTCTACAAAAATAGCAAGATTTTTGATTCTAGTAAAATGATTTACTTCATACCGATATTAATTATGGTTGCTTTAATATACAAACAACCGAACTTAAGTATGGTTATCTTGCTTTTATCAACCTGTTTGGTATGTTGGTTAAATGCCGGAGGCCCGATAAAACTCTTTGCTGTTGGCGGTGTCTGTGGTGCCATTGGCTTAGCCGCAACAATTACAACAGCATTAAAAAGTTCTATCTTATCTTTTATAATTAAACCTTACCAATTAGAACGTATTACAACATGGTTGAACCCTGAACAATACGCACTTACTTCAGGTTATCAAATTATTCAATCCTTAATTGCATTCGCATCCGGTGGATTCTGGGGTGTTGGTTTTGGTAATTCTAAACAAAAATTATACTGGATTCCGGAAGCACATACCGACTTTATTTTTGCTGTTATTGGTGAAGAATTAGGCTGGATTGGCTGTATTTTGGTAATCGGTTTATTCTGGACTTTAATCCACAGAGGCTTAATCATTGCATCAAGATGTCCTGATATGTACGGCAAAATCTTAGCAGTCGGAATTACCTTCTCAATCGGTTTCCAAGCTTTCTTAAACATCTCTGTTGCAACCTCTTTCTTACCTGCAACAGGTGTTCCTCTTCCATTCATAAGCTATGGTGGTTCTTCATTAATGGTTTCTCTATGGATGATTGGCGTATTATTGAATATTTCAAAGAAAAGAATTAAAAAAATAAGGACTAATTCAAATGTCAGATTCTTGTAAGAAAAAATATACTTATTTCATCACCGGTGGCGGAACAGGTGGACATATTTATCCTGCAATAGCAATAGCTGAAGCCCTTAGAAAAGATGAAACAACAAAAAATATTTATTATATTGGTAACCCAAATAATCTTGAATATGGTATTGTAAAAAAAGCTCATTTTAAATTTTTACCAATAAAAGTTTCCGGTATGCCGAGAAAAATTGGTTTGGACTTCATCAAATGGGGTATAGAACTTGAACTTGCAAACTGGAAAGCACTTTATTATTTATGGAGATTTAAACCGGATGCTATTTTAGGCACAGGAGGCTACGTTTCAGCGCCTGCATTAATGGCTTCAAATTTAACAAAAACACCTTATATGATTCACGATTGTGACGCTCAACCGGGTATGGTTTCAAAATTTGTTGCACCTATGGCTAAACAAGTTTCTCTTGCGTTTGAAGATTCAGCTTCATACATCCGCTCAAACAATATTAGTATTAACGGAAACCCTATTAGAGAACAGTTCAAAACACTTACAAAAGAAGAAGCCCGTCAGAATATGAACCTTGAAAATAAGACTACAATTACAATTATGGGCGGTTCTCAAGGTGCAAAATCAATTGACGAAGCAACTGTACAATGTTTGAAACAAATTTTTGAAAAATATGACGTTCAAGTAATTTTCCAAACCGGTGCAAAACATTATGAAAACACGCTTAAAGCGCTTGAAAATGTTTATCCTGAATTTGAACATAATAAAAATTTAATTTTAAAACCTTATTTTGACGATATGGTTACAGCTCTAAAAGCTACTGACATAGCTATTTCCAGAGCCGGTTCGTTAAGTTTGTCAGAAATTTGCGCTTGTGGAATAGCACCAATCCTAATTCCATACCCTTATGCAGCAGCAGATCATCAACGTAAGAACGCCAAATCACTTTTAAATAAAGATGCTTGCCTATATTTAGAAGACAAAGAAACAACGGGTGAAACTTTACTTGAAAAATTGGATGAATTACTTTCAAATCCTGAAAGATTAGCCTCAATTCAAGCAAATACAAGGTCTTTAGCAAAATTAGATGCAACTCAAACAATTGTTGAACAACTTAAAAAGGTTGCATCACATGAATAAAAACTATGAAAACGCCTTAGAACTATTAACTTCACAAGGTAAATTTTATATAAATCTTGGGTTGGAAAGAATTTCAGCCATTTTAGAACTTTTAGGAAATCCTCAAAAGCAGTTAAAATGTATTCACGTAGCAGGCACTAACGGAAAAGGTTCTGTTTGCGCCATTTTAAGTACTATTTTAACCGAAGCGGGCTTTAAAACAGGACTTTTCACAAGTCCGCACATTTTTAACTACACTGAAAGAATTCAAATCGATGGAAAACAAATTCCAAAAGAAATCTTTGCAGAAAAAGTTTTTAAAATCCAAGACCTAGCGGAAAAAAACGACATTCATTTAACCGAATTTGAAATTTTGACTGCGGTAATGTTTGAATACTTTGCTGAAAACAATGTTGATTACGCAGTTGTAGAAGTTGGTTTAGGCGGAAGATACGATTCTACAAACGTTATAGAAAACCCTACTTGCACAATCATTACAACAATTGATTTTGACCATACTGAACGCTTGGGTAATACTATTGAAAAAATTGCGACAGAAAAAGCAGGAATTATAAAACCGGATTGTCCTGTGGTTATAAATGCTACGAACAAAGGATTTGAAACAATTAAATCTATTGCAAGTGATGACCAGCTTTTAATTGCCAGAGAATATAACCTTGGAGAAATGAGTTTGAAAGGATTTCATCAACAAGAAAACCTTGCTCTTGCAATCAGCGCCTTACTTTTAATAGTTCCAAATATAAAAATTACAACTATTCAAAGTGCTTTGAAACATGTTAAACATTTTGGAAGATTTCAATATTTTGAAAACAAAAAAGTTTTAGTAGACGGCGCTCACAACCCTAATGGAATCAGCATATTACGCCAAAACTTAGACATATATTTTAAGGATTACAAAAAAAGATTTATATTTGGATGCTTAAAAAACAAAGATTACAAAAAAATGGTTGAAATTCTTTTCAAACCTGAAGATGAAATATATTTTAACCACTTTAATCATTCAAATTCTGCAACTTACGAAGATTTATCCTCTGTTTGTAAATATCCTTCTGAAGAATTCAAGGGTGAATTGCCTGATTTTGACGGTATTACTGTTGTTTGCGGTTCTTTGTATATGATTGCGGAAGTTGTAAAAGAATTAGGAATAGAAGTTTAAATTAGCCCATATTGTCCAATTAGGCAATATATTTTTACAAAATATTATCCTTATTTGTAGCCATTTCGGTATAGAAAAAATGGCGCCTATAGTGTTAAATATAATTAAATCTTTTTCATACTTCCAGCTATTCTTAATTGAGTCCATTTGGACTCTTTTTTTTAACATTTTTAGGCTATAATGAACCTATGAAAACATTTTTATTAAAATCTATGGGCTGTAAATCTAACCAATTTGAAGGTGCAATTATCGAAGAAAACCTTATTAATGCAGGATTTGATAAAGTTAACGACATTAAAGATGCAGACCTTTTTATATTAAATTCTTGTTCAGTAACTCACAAATCTGATGACGAAGCGCTTTACTTGATAAGACACGCAAAACACACTAATGAAAACATCAAAACGCTTATAACAGGCTGTGTTGCACAAATTGAACGAGATAAACTTCTTGATTACGATTTTATAGATTATGTTTTGGGTAATGATGAAAAATTAAACATTGTAGAATTTTTGCAAAAAAATGAAGATTGCGAAGTTGGCGATATTATGAATATGACTGACTTTCACGAGGCTGTTTTAATTGATACAACAAAAACCCGTGCAAGTTTGAAAATTCAAGACGGATGCGACAACCGTTGTGCATACTGCATTATACCGTTTGCAAGAGGCAACTCTCGCTCTGCAAAAAGTGATTTCGTTATTGAACAAATTAAATCTTTTGAAGAACATGGCTTTAAAGAGGTCATTTTTACGGGAATTCACATCGGACAATGGGGCAAAGAGTGGGGAAAAACTATTCTTGACCTGCTTAAAGAAGTTGAAACTCATACGAATGTTCGTTATCGCTTGGGTTCACTTTATCCAAACGAAATCACAGACGAACTTTTAGACTTTTTATCTAAATCTGAACAATTTTGTCCGCATTTTCATTTGTCACTACAATCTGCTTGTAATCGAACATTGGAACGAATGAACAGAAGTTATAAAGTTGAAGATTACTTAGAACAAATTGAAAAAATCAATGAACTTTTTGAACTTCCATTCCTTGGAAGCGACGTTATTGCAGGCTTTGTAGGTGAAACTCAAGATGATTTTGAAACAACAGTTGAAAACTTGAAAAAATCGGGTTTAACAGCAATTCATACTTTTCCTTATTCAATTAGAAAAGGTACACAAGCAGAAAAAATGGAAGGTCATTTGCCTGATAAAGTTAAAGAAGAACGAGCAACGGCGATTAAGAAAATTTCATCACAAAAAACAAAAGAATTTTTGGAAAAAAATGTCGGAACAGTCCATAATGTGCTTGTAGAAAAGCATTTGGATAAACATTTGAACGTACTTAAAGGAATGAGCGAAAATTATATCACCGTGTTTTTAAATTCAGATGATAGAGATTTAATAAATACAATTCAAAGGGTAAAAATCACCGAAATCAAAGACGGCAAAGCCTTCGGCGAGATTATACATTAAAACCTATCTCGGTATGATTTTTGCATCGACTTCTTTTGAGATACTTAGTGATTTATTTAGGCTATTTGCAAGTTCTCCGGCTGTTTTTGCAGTATAAAACTGTCCTCTTGTTACCAGTGCAACACATTGCAATTGCGATATATCATCCGTTTCTCTCACGTCATAAGCGATTACATCTATTTTCAAATTCGGTTGATTTTTTATCTCTCTAACAATAAATGTACACGGGCTTTCATCACAATTTTCTCCGCCGTCTGTTAATAAAATTATGTGTTTTTTACCTTGATAGTTAAACAAATCCTTATATAATGCTTGTTTTAGAGAATAAGTTATCGGTGTCATCCCCATTGCACGTGTTTTTTCAATTTGTTTTGAAATTAAAGCCGAGCCTCCTGCCGTAATTGGAGTCATCAACTTCGATGCTTTACAGCTATCATATGGAGTAAAACCAATTCTATAACCGTAAGCCCTCATCCCAACTTTATTTTGCGGATTTATTTTTGGCAAAATCTCTCGCATAGTTTTCAACATTACATCAACTTTTCTTTCGTTATGCAAAAATTCGTTCATACTATTTGAAAAATCGAGTATAAATAAGGTTTTTTCTTCACCCACTTTTATGTTGTAATTATCGTAATATTGCAGGTTATAACTATCAGCAAAAGTTTTGCTGACAAAAACTAATAAAATAATGGCTAATATATATTTTTTCATATTCTCAATTTAACGCTGTATTTTATCTTTTTAAATTCCTCTCTTATCCGATATTTATGCTAAAATTTTATAAAAGAGGATTATAAAAAATGAACGCACAAGAAGAAATTAAAAAGGCTGAAAATGCCGTTAAAGCAGAATTTGAATACATTGATGAAATCAGAGATTTTAATCAAGCAAAAGTTTTGAAAGCATTTTTTGATAACAAAGTAGCACCAGAACATTTTTACACTGTTTCAGGCTACGGACACGACGATTTAGGCAGAGAAGTTCTTGATAAAGTTTATGCGCAAACCTTTGGTGCAGAAAAAGCTATCGTAAGAACTCATTTCGCAACAGGCACTCACACTCTTGCTTGTGCTTTATTTGGCAATTTGCATGCCGGTGACAAACTGGTTTCAGTTGCAGGAACACCGTATGACACAATGCGAGAAGTTATCGGACTTACTGGTTGTGAACTTAGTAAAAGAAATTCCCTAATTGGTAACGGCGTTTTATACGATGAAGTTCCTCTTTTAAATGGTACTGACATTGATTTTGAAGCCCTTGAAAAGAAAATTGATGACTCTGTAACCATGGTTACAATCCAACGTTCAAGAGGTTATGAAACTAGAAAATCGCTTACAATAGACTTTATTGAAAAAATTTGTAAGATTGTAAAATCTAAAAACCCTAACTGTATTTGCTTTGTAGATAACTGCTATGGTGAATTTACAGAAAAGAAAGAACCTTTAGAAGTTGGCGCAGACCTTATGGGTGGTTCATTAATCAAAAATCCAGGTGGTGGAATTGTTGAAACAGGGGGTTACATTGCAGGTAAAGCAGAGCTTGTAGATGCAGCAGCAATAAGACTTACAGCTCCAGGAGTTGGTGCAGAAGCAGGTGCAATGTTAAACCAACATCGTTTAATTTTCCAAGGTTTCTTTATGGCACCTTCAATTGTTGCGGATGTTTTAAAAGGTTTAACCCTTGCAGCTAAAGTGTTTGAAGATATGGGCTATATCTCAACACCAAAATATCACGACAAAAGAACTGATATTATTCAAACAATTACCTTCAATCACAAAGAAGCATTGATTAAATTCTGTCAAACAGTTCAAGCGCTTTCACCAATTAACGCCTATGTTACTCCAATCCCTGAATTAATCCCAGGGTATGAAGATGAAGTTATTATGGCGGGAGGAACTTTCATTGAAGGTTCTACTATTGAACTTTCTGCAGACGGACCTATCAGACCACCTTACGCTGTATTCTTCCAAGGCGGATTAAATTATGCGCATATAAAATTGTGCTTGACTGGTATTTTAGAAAATTTTAAGGAACTTCAATAATGAAAAAACTTTTAGTTTCGCTTTTTGCTATTAATATTTTATCAATAATGCCGGTATTTGCTCAAGAATGTACAGCGGTAAGAGCAAGCCATATATTGGTTAAAACAGAATCAGATGCAAAATTAATGCGTAGTTACGTTGAAAAAGGACTTCCTTTTGAAGATGTTGCGGCAGGTTTTTCACAATGTCCGTCAAAACATAATGGCGGAGATTTAGGCTATTTTAGACGTGGAAAAATGGTTAAAGAATTTGAAAATGCAGCTTTTTCAATGGAAAAAGGTGAAATTTCAGAACCTGTAAAAACCCAATTTGGTTGGCATATTATAAAAGTTACAGACAAAGTTTGCCCGCAAAATTAGTTTTTTTGTTTGCATATTCGTCAAATTTATAAACCTACTTACAAGTAGTAACTGTCTGACTTAAAACTTTACCGTTTGGACATTTTCCATTTGCATCAGCCTTTAGATAATCTAAGTTGCCATTGTTTATAACCCAAGCCGCACAACCGTTTCCGGTGCTAAAACATTTTTTATAGGTTGCATCTAAATCATATGCTACTTGAAAACTACCGAATGGGTATATTCCATATGTATTAGAAATATCAAATAAGAAAATATCTTTGCCTGATGAATGAGGACCTTTGTTTGGACCATCTAAATCAACCTCAATAAAACCGCAACCGCTTTTTGAACCATCCGGAGCGTTATATCCATCGCATGTTTTATTCCACAAGTGAAAATATACAGAAGTTCCATCTGCTAATATATATCGTTTTGAATCACTTCTATTTAGGTTCCATATTGTTTCTGCTGCAGCACCTCTAAAATTTTTCGGAGATTTATTTGTAAAACATCCTGATTTATTTGGTTCACAGGTTTTTGAAACCCTTAAAAATTCTTCAATTCTACCACTAAAACGGTTCCTTATTGCAGCACCTTCATAGTTGCCTCCGCTAAACCAAGTTTTTACAGGTCCATACTCTGCTTGAGCACGACCTAATGCATCATTCAATTCAGATTGAACTTTTTGCAATTTTGCTACTGTTTCTTTATTCCCTGTATTTTGACCTAAGTTTGGTAGAGTAAGCGCTGAAACCACACCAATAATGCCCAGTACAACAAGTACTTCGGCAAGAGTAAAGGCAAGTGCTTTACGGAAGGTTAGAAGTTTAGAGGGGTGAATGGTTAAATTAGTCTTAAGCCCAAAAGTCTTTCTACTACTAGTGTTTACCCCAACAAAGCTAGAATGCTCTATTTTAATATTTTTAGCCATTTTATTCTCCTTTTTTATACTCTTACTCTTATTCTGTTTCTTATTATAACATTCTTTGTTGGTTTCTTCAAGAGGTGCAACTTATTGGCTTTAAAGATCCAGTGTCAAGCACGGGATGACATAAGGATGAAATTTACATTTTATGTCATTACGAGGAGTGAAACGACGAAGTAATCCAAACACTTTTTTGGATTGCCACGCTCCGCTCGCAATGACATCTGAATTAGGCGATAAGGCATTAAGACCATAAGACGATAAATCACAAAAACAAAACGTCGGGGTTGATTTAAAATCAACTCCGACGTAAAAGTTATTTACAGCTAAGACTATGCCATAGCTTTTGCAACTGCAACGGCACATGCAACTGTTGCACCTACCATTGGGTTGTTACCCATACCGATTACACCCATCATTTCTACGTGAGCAGGAACTGATGAAGAACCGGCAAATTGAGCATCACCGTGCATTCTACCCATAGTATCTGTCATACCATAAGAAGCCGGACCAGCAGCAACGTTATCTGGGTGAAGTGTTCTACCTGTACCACCGCCTGATGCTACTGAGAAGTATTTTCTACCGTTTTCCCAGCACCATTTTTTGTAAGTACCTGCAACAGGGTGTTGAAATCTTGTTGGGTTAGTTGAGTTACCTGTGATTGATACATCAACACCTTCTTTAATCATAATTGCAACACCTTCGTTTACATCATCAGCACCGTAGCATCTTACTTGTGCTCTTTCACCGTCTGAGAATGCTTTTTCGCTAACGATTTTTAATTCGCCTGTTTTGTAATCATATTCAGTTTCAACTGATGTGAAACCGTTGATTCTTGAGATGATGTAAGCAGCATCTTTACCTAATCCGTTTAAGATAACTCTTAAAGGTTCTTTTCTAACTTTGTTAGCGTTTCTAGCAATACCGATAGCACCTTCTGCAGCTGCAAATGATTCGTGACCGGCTAAGAAACAGAAACATTTAGTTTCTTCTCTTAATAACATTGCACCTAAGTTACCGTGACCGATACCAACTTGTCTTCTATCACCAACTGAACCGGGTACTGCAAATGCTTGTAAGCCTAAACCGATTGTTTCGGCTACATCTGCTGCGTTTTTAATACCTTTTTTGATTGCGATTGCACAACCTAATGTGTATGCCCATGAAGCATTATCAAATGCAATTGGTTGAATGCCTTTAACAATAGCATCAACATCAATGCCTTTTGACAAACATAAATCACGAGCTTCTTCTAATGATTTAAAACCATATTCTGGTAAAACTTTATCTAAAGTTGCTTGACGTCTGTCTTGTCCTTCAAATTTTACTGTCATTTTATTTTTCCTTTATTAATTTTATGTAATTACTAATTTTATATGTCATGCTGAACTTGTTTCAACATCTCTATAATTTGCAAATTCAAAATCCGTTTCTTGGATTATTGCTTCACTCGGACATGTCGCTCATTTCATTATCGTTGTCATTCGCTATGTCCTCGATACTTCGGGTTTGGTTCGCTTTGCTCGACTTTACCCCCTCTCACAAAACAATTATTAATTGTTTTGTTCGGCAGAGTGCAAAATCCTCTATTCTTTTCTTGGATCTACATATTTAACAGCATCTGCAAATCTGCCGTATGTACCGATGTTTTTATCGTATGCTTCTTGAGGGTTCATACCTTTCTTGATAGCATCCATGAATTTGCCTAAATTAATAAATTTGTAACCGATAACTTCGTTATCTTTATCTAAACCAAGTTGTAAGATATAACCTTCAGTTAATTGTAAGTATCTAACACCTTTTTGTTTAGTTGAGTGGATTGTACCACACATAGAGCATAAGCCTTTACCTAAATCTTCTAAGCCGGCACCAACAGGTAAACCGTTTTCTGAGAATGCAGATTGTGTTCTACCATAAACGATTTGCAAGAATAATTCTCTCATTGCAACGTTAATTGCATCACAAACTAAGTCTGTATTTAAAGCTTCAAGAATTGTTTTACCAGGAAGGATTTCACCAGCCATAGCTGCTGAGTGTGTCATACCTGAACAACCAATAGTTTCAACTAATGCTTCTTGAATAACACCTTCTTTAACGTTCAAAGTTAATTTACAAGTACCTTGTTGAGGTGCACAGCAACCGCAACCGTGAGTTAAACCTGAAATATCTTTGATTTCTTTACATTTTGTCCATTCACCTTCTTGTGGAATAGGTGCAGGCACGCCTTTAACACCTCTTTTTATAGGACACATTTCTTCTACTTCTTTAGTAATTTGAATGTCTTTCATGTTTCCTCCATTAATCTTCTTCACATAAAATATTATATAACAAAAAAATTTTTATGTACTTGTATCAATAAATTTTTTATGGTAACATTTGTAACAAGAGATTTTAGGAGATTTTATAATGTATAAAGCAATGGTTATGTCTGCAGGCGTAGGTTCTCGACTTGATCCGCTTACAAAAAGCGTTCCAAAACCACTTGTTCCGATTGCAAATAAACCAGTTATGGATATTTTACTAGAAAATTTAAAAGCTATTGGCGTAAAAGATGTTGTTGCCAATACTTTTTACCTTGCTGAACAAATCGTTGCAAGATATATTAAAAATGATATCGGCATAAATTTTAATTACATCACCGAAGAATCTCTTTCCGGTACTGCCGGTGGGGTTAAAAAGTGCCAATTCTTTTTTAATGACGGTGAAGACTTTTTTGTACTTTCTGCTGATGGTGTTACCAATGCAGATTTAATGAAGGGTATGGAAATTCATAAAAATTCAGGTGCTATCGCAACAATCGGTGTTAAGCCTGTAAAAGAAGAAGACATTCCTAATTTTGGTGTTGTTGTTACCGATTCAGAAGGATTTATTACTGAATTTCAAGAAAAACCTGCAATCAAAGATGCTAAAAGCAATTTAATTAACACGGGCATATACATTTTCAATTACAAGATTTTTAACTACATTCCTGTTGGAGAATTCTGTGATTTTGCCAAAAATGTATTCCCTAAATTATTGCAAGACAGACAAATTAACGTATTCCCTGTTGAAGAATATTGGTCTGACATAGGTTCACTTGATCAATACAAACAAACTCATTGGGATTTGTTTGATAACTTATTTAGTTTCAAACACGACAAAATTACAAAAACTGAAACAGGTAGTTACATTTGCGGAAACAGTCACATCTCTAAGGGAGTGAAATTCATTGGTAATTCAGTTATTGGCGAAGGTTGTTTCATTGGTAAAAACGTAACCCTAGAAAATTGTATTCTTTGGGACGGTGTTGAAATTGCCGATAACGTTTGCCTGAAAGATTGTGTAATTGCTTCAAACTCTCGTGTTGACAGAAACCTTACAAACCACATAATCGGTCAAAATGAACGAGTTGCAAAATTCAACAGCAAGCACAAAAAACGTCTAAAATGGATTAAATTCTGGAGAAATTTCTTAGGTAGAAAATAAAATTTAAATATAATCAATCAGGCGGTGGATTACAATCCACCGCCTGATTTACTATCTGAGACTTCAATAAAAAAAGAACAGGCGGAGCCGAAGGCTCCGCCTGTTAATTTAATGTCTGTTTACTTTCCTTATTACACCCACATTATTATTATTTAATCTTCAATGTATGTGTTTCTTTTTTACCTTCTTGTTTTTTCAATGTGACTTGTAAAATACCGTCGTTGTATTCACATGTTGAATGTTCTACATCAATTGGTTTTGCTAATTCTATTGTTTTGTGGAATTTACCATAAGAGAATTGTGAATAATGTAAGTTTTCGTTATCTTTTACATCTTCAAATTTGCTTTCGGCAGAAATTGTCAAAGTATTTTTGTCTAATTCAATATTAATATCTTCTTTTTTAATGCCTGGTAATTGAACGCTTACTTTATATTCAGTTTCGTTTTCTCTTACTTCTGACAATGGTTGGTACATTCTATTTTCTAAATCTGAAGCATCACCAATCATAACAGCGTTTAATAGGTTTTCAAGATTGTTACGTACGCCTGAAAACATCATTTCTGGATCTCTTTCAATAACATTAAATCTCATTTTAAATACCTCCGATTTTCTATCTTTCATTCCTTACATTTACGTTATAACTCTTTTTTTTTAAAAATCGTCAGAATTAACAAAGTTTTAACTTTTTAGGCTGAATGTTATAAAAAAGTTAAGGAAATATAAAATAAAAAAGGTTATTTTTCAAATACAAAAACTTCCCAATTGCCGTCTAGAACGTGTTTTTGAATTTTGTAATTTGAACTTAACACCGAAATAAGGTCATTATTCAATTTTGATAAACGCATAAACTGTATTGGCACTGTTCCGCCGTTATTCAATATTGATTTAATATTTTCATTTGAAAACATACAAATGCCTTTATCAACGACTAAAACTAAATTTTTAGAATTTTTAGCATAATGAGTTAAAACATAATTTGAAAATTCATTAGTAATATAGTCTGAAATCAAGTATCTTTTGTAATTTTCAACCATATTATGTTTTTTGGAAATTTCTGCAATTTCATTATCTGAAAGATATGTTTTTTGAGCCTCGACAGCGTTAAGCATATAAAAACTTTCCGCATGACCATTAATTTTATAATATTTTTCAACCAATTTATCACTAAATGGCATTATAAAATCATAATTTGAATTAATTTCATTTTTAATTAAAGTATCCGCTAAAACCTTGTAGCCAAAAGGTCTTTGAATTTTTGTCGCACTATATGGCGAAAACAAAATTGATAAATTTGCTAACAAAAATAAAGCCAAAAGAATTTTCATCCATTTTGTATCCAGTTTTTGTGCAATATATGTACCTGAAATCATTAATACAACCGGTAAAACAACCAATGTATAACGAATATTCGCACTATAAATTTCTGTTTGAGAAAGAACTATATGAAATCCGACAAAGAATATCGGAATAACAGCTAAATATCTCAAGAATTTGTTATTTTTAAGAGCCAAAATGAAAACCGTAATCATAAAAAATACAGGAAAAATTATACTGAACCAAAATTTTGGACTTATTAAAAACAACATAAACAACATTTTGTAATTTGGCATATTATTCTGCAAGCAAGTCAACACAGGGCTGAACCAGTTTTGGAGCATCATTAAAATAAAAGAATTATCAAAATGAACTATATCAAAATTACCCGAAAAATAGTTTTTTTCAATAAATAAAAATGCTATTAATGGCAAATATACGAGTAAATTCAATAAAATTAGCCAAAAATTTAGTTTTTTCGCTCTTATTGCAAAGAAAAATACTAAACCTGTAAATAAAATTGATATAACAACAAGCGTCGTTTGCGTATATAGCATCAAAGCATTTGAAATTAAAAAGAAAATTAGGGATTTTTTATCAAATTTTTCAATCAGTTTTAAAAATGCTAAAGTGGTTAAACAGATTAAAAAGAAGGTTATAGAGTAGAATTTTGCCTCTTGTGCGTAATAAATAAACGAAGAATTCAGAGCATATAAAAGAGTAAAAATCAGTCCCATTCGATGCTTTAAATTTTCTATTTTTAAATTTTTAGTAATCTGTATGCCTGCAAAATATGTTGTAATAATTGCCAACATATCGAAGAACACTGACATTAAGCGAATTACAAAATCCGAATTAGAAAAAACAGTAATCCATAATTTGTAAAAAATAAAATATAGCGGAAAGATTAAAAATCTATGAAAGTTGAAACTAAAATCCGGCAAAGCATTTGCTATTGCGTAAATTGTAGCCTCATCATGCCATAACCCACCTGTCGGTTTTTCAAGATTGAATAACCTGATTCCAAGCCCAAAAATTAGAATTAGAGCTAAAATGATGTAGTGTTTAATCTTATGTGTTTTTTCCATTCTTTAATTATAAAACAAAACTCTATTTTGTGGAGTTCTCGCAAATCAAAACACAAAATAAAAGACCGGATAACTAATGTTATCCGGTCTTTTATGGTGGGCGTTGAGAGGCTCGAACTCCCGACATCTTCCTTGTAAGGGAAGCGCTCTACCAACTGAGCTAAACGCCCTAACGTTTGTAAGTTTAATATAACCGAAAAAATTTTTTATGTCAACATGATTTTTTAATTTATTTAAAATTAATTACAACAATCTCTGGAGTACAATTAAATCTCAGTGGCAAAATACTTGTCCCAATTCCTTTTGTTACAATCATTTTACGACCTTTTTCTTCAATCAAACCTTGAGAATATTTGTTACCATATTTTGATGGAATTATTAAAGCACCAATAAACGGTAATCGAATTTGTCCGCCATGAACATGTCCTGCCAAAGTTAAATTTACACTGTCTTTTAGCACCTCTACAAATACATCAGGCGAATGCGTTAAAAGAATTGTCGAATTACTTTCTGTCCCTTCTAACGCTATTTTAATATTCGGACTTCCTGTTTGCAAATCTTCAACACCTGCAATATAAAGCTTTTTACCATTTTTCAAAATCAAAGATTCATTGCTATTTGCTAAAACTTTTATTCCAACTCTCTCTAACATTTCTTTCACATTGTCATAGCCTGCCCAGTAATCATGATTACCAATAACACTGTAAGCACCATACTTTGTGTTTAATCTTTTCAAATGCTTTTTATAAATGCTAAAAGGTATAGTAGAATCTTTTTTATGTCCGGCAGCAAAGTCACCTGCAAACAGAATTATATCGGGATTTTGGGCGTTAATTTTATCAATAATTTCTACTAATCTATTTTCTTGGTTTGGTTTTATATGCAAATCACCCGCAAAAACCAATTTCAAGCCTTTTAAATCTCTATCTTGCAAGTTGTACTCTGTAACTTTAAGCATATTTGGCTCAATAAAAAATGACCAAATAAACAAAATTAAAACAACTATCAATAAAACAATATATTTCATAAAAATATTATAGCAGAAAGTGTATATGTTAAGTAATTCGATGACAAAATTACATAACATATACAAGGATTACATTATGTTTATTGTATTATCGGATGATTTTAAAGATCCCGTGTCGCAGCACGGGAAGACATTAAGGTAAATATTCATCAAACTTATACCTATCCCCAAAATTCTTAAATTTCTTGCCTAAATTTGAGTTTTGTTCTAAAATAATCGGTATGATGAAATTACATAATACTTACACAGACAAAATAGAAGAATTTAAACCGATTGATGGTAACAAAGTTAAAATGTACGTATGCGGTCCAACCGTTTATGATTATGCACACTTAGGTCACGCTCGTTGTTATATCACATGGGACGTGCTTTACAGATATTTAAAATTCAAAGGTTACGATGTAACTTATTGCCGTAACGTAACCGATGTTGATGATAAAATCCTTAAAAAAGCAGAAAAAGAAGGTAAAACACTTGAAGAAGTTTCTACATATTGGTATAAATCTTTCACAAAAAGTATGGAAGGTTTGAACAACCTAAAACCCGACATTGAACCTTTTGCAACAAAGACATTAGGTGAAATGATTTCTATAGTAAAAGATTTAATCAAAAATGATTACGCTTACGAAGCAGGTGGTGACGTTTACTTTAGGGTTAAAAAATTCAAAAACTACGGTATGCTTTCAAAACAACCAATCGATCAACTTGAAAGCGGTGCCAGAGTAGAAGTTGGAGATTTAAAAGAAGATCCTCTTGATTTTGCTTTATGGAAAAAAGATGAAAAATTCGGCTACAACTCACCATGGGGTGTTGGTCGTCCGGGTTGGCACATTGAATGTTCTGCAATGAGCAGAAAATACTTGGGCAAAACTATCGATATTCACGCAGGTGGCGCAGATTTAATATTCCCTCACCACGAAAACGAAATTGCTCAATCTGAATGTGCCAATGGTTGCAAATTCGTAAACTACTGGTTACATAATGGTTTTGTAACTATCAACAAAGAAAAAATGTCTAAGTCTTTAGGTAACTTCTTAACTATAGACAAAGTTTTAGAAAATTATGATGCAAATACAATCAGATTATTCATTTTGACAAACCATTACAGAATGCCTGTTGAATTTTCTGACGAGGTTTTAAAATCAGCTCAAGCCGGTGCAAAACGTTTAACAAACGCAAAAGCAACACCTGTTGACGAAACTTTAGACATTACTCAAACAGAAGAATACAAACAATTTACAGATGCAATGGATGATGATTTAAACACATCTAAAGCTCTTGCGGTACTTTTTGACCTTGTAAACAAAGCAAACAAAGACGAAAGGAACGCTTATACACTTCTTGTTAAATTAGGTTCAGTTCTTGGCTTCAACTTTGAAAAAACTGAATTAACAGAAGAAGAATTAGCAGAAAAAGTTAAATCTGTAAGCGAAGATTTAGGAATGACCCTAAATTCTATGGATGAACTTTTAGAATTAAGAAAAAAATCTCGTGAAGAAAAAAATTGGGACATGGCGGATAAAATCCGTATGGCACTTGATAATGTCGGAATCGTTTTAAAAGATTCTAAGGACGGAACTACTTGGGAATTAAAAAAATAAAAAATATAATTTTAGGACTTGTAATTTTTGCACTCGCATTTGCAAGTCCTAAAATGTTTGCAGCGACAAACATTTTTCAACCGGTAAGAGTTGGTATTGGTAATCAAAATTGGTCAACATTTAATTATCAAAAAATAACACTTTTTGGTACTTCTGACGTACAAATTTATAAAAAAGAATCGTCAGAATTGATTGCAAATGTTCCTGCAGACACAAACATATTGATTTCATTAAAAGACGATGTTTACACAATTGAGTTTAATGAAGAAAAAATTACAGTACCTGAAACATTCGTTTTAGAATGCCCAAATGGATTTTTAGGCGTTGACGGGTTAAAAAGAAAAGGTCGTCAAGCCTTATATAGAACCTCTTTTGAGATAATCAAAAAACCAAACACTACAAATTTGTTTTATTTAGTGAATGTTTTAGATATTCAAGATTACTTGAAAGGTGTTGTTCCAAATGAAATGCCTGTAAGTTTCGGGATTGAAGCATTAAAAGCTCAAGCGGTTGCTGCAAGAAACTACGTTTTAAGCCCAAGAACACGACTTGTAAAAGAATATGATGTTGTTGATTCTGTAGCAAGCCAAGTATATTTTGGAGCTAACACAGAAGATACCCTTTCAAATCGTGCAGTTGAAGAAACAGGAGGCATTATAGCTTTATACAATTGGAATTTAATTTTGGCTCAATACAGCTCTACTGCAGGAGGTTACACAGAAAGTTTTGCAAATGCTTTTTCTGATCCAACAACAAAAAAATTCCCATCTAGTTCAAAACCTTATTTAGTTGCAAAAGCCGATATGTTAACTCAACCACCGCTTGTAACAGAGGAACAAGTTCGTGATTTTTATATGAACAAACCTGATTCTTATGATGTTCGTTCTCCATATTATCGTTGGCAAAAAGAATGGACAAAAGAAGAATTGCAAGAAGTTTTAGCAAAAACTCTTGTTTCTCAATCAAAAACAGGTTTTGTTTATCCAAAATTAACAAAATCAGACGATTTCGGTGAATTAGTTTCAATAAAAGCAATCAGCAGAGGTGAATCAGGAAAGTTAATTGATGTCGAAATTAAAACAACAAAAGGAACTTTCGATGTACAAAAAGAACTTGTAATCAGAAGAGTTTTCCAGAAGAATAACATTTCACTTCCAAGCGCAAACGTAGTTTTTGACTTTGTTAATGATGAAGAAACAGGTGAAACAAAAATTATTGCATACGGCGGAGGATTTGGTCATGGTGTTGGCATGAGTCAATATGGTGCAGGGTTTATGGGCAAAGAATTAAAAATGCCTTATGATAAAATCTTGAAACACTATTACACCGGAATCTCTCTAACAACAATCCCTGTAATCGTTTCATCATATCAAACTCAACAACGAACAACTCAAAAGATTTATTTAGAACATAAAACAGCAAATTTAATCATAGACAACAAATTCAATTTGTCTAAAATTAATTTAATTGTAAACGGCAAAGAAACTTCTATTCCGTTAACTCAAGGAATTTCAAACTTCAGAACACCAATTAAAATTGATATCTCATATTTAGTAAAAAAAGGTGAAAATGTAATTACTTTTTGCTATCCTTTAGAGGAAGGCTCAATGAAGGCAGCAAGATTATATATAGAAACGGTAAACCCAAATGCAGACAAGTTCGGCTTCTAACGAAGGAAAAACAACAACTATCTTAAAAGCGGCATGGCTTATCGCCGTAGTTACAGTAATAAGCAAACTCGTAGGTTTTTTACGAGATGTAATTATCGCAAACTATTATGGTGCATCAGTTGTATCTGACGCATATTTTTACGCATATCAAATTCCTGCTCTTGCAGTAATTCTTTTAGGCGGAATCGGCGGACCTTTTCACAGTGCAACCGTTGCTGTATTCACTAAAATTGTACCTAATTTAAAAGAAAAACCACCGGAAGTTGCAGAAAAATTGTTTAATACTTTTTTAACTGCAAGTTTCATATTTTTCACTATTTTAACAATAATTTTCTTTGTATTTTCACATCAAATAATGTCATTAATTATTTCTGATGGAAATGCTCAACTGGTAGATTTGGCAAGTACACATTTAAGAATTATGTGTCCGTCATTAATTATCGGCGGATTAATCGGGATTTATTACGGAATTTTGATTAGTTACAAAGAATTTATTCTTCCAAGTCTTTCTCCAATCATTGTAAGCGTTGTAATCATTGGCGCCTTAATAGTTACAGGCGGTGACAAGACAGGTGTTGTTCTTGCAAGTGCAACAATAGTAGGGGCTTTATGTCAATTGTTATTACAAATGCCTAGAGTAAGACAATTAGGTTACAAAATTAGACCTAACTTTGATTTTGTAAATAATGCAAATTTTAACAGTATTTTAGAACTTTTATTCCCAGCAATTTTAAGTTCTACAATAGGACAAGTTCACATTTATATTGATATGTTCTTTGCCTCTTGTCTTGAGGAAGGCGCTTGGACAGCAATCGGGTTTGCAAACAGAGTTTTTCAATTCCCTGTAGGTATATTAGTTACAGCATTTTTAGTACCGTTATTCCCTCTATTTTCAAAACTTGCAGGTGAAAAAGATTTTGACGGTATAAGAAATTACTTCAACAAGGGTGTTGGCGTACTTTTATTCGCTGCATTCCCAATTATTATTGGAATTCTATTATTAGGTATGGACGGTATAAGAATTGTGTTTGAACGTGGTGCATTCAACGATAATGCAACATTTATGGTAACTCAAGCGCTTTGGTTCTTGTCTTTCTCAATATTACCTTATGTTTTCAGAGATTCAATTACAAGAGTTTATTACTCATTTAATGATTCTGCAACACCATTTGCAATCGCATTTTCATCAATCGTTTTAAAAGTATTTTTAAACTACTTATTAGTAAAAAAATTAGCATTAGGTATTGGAGGTATCACTCTTTCAACATCTCTTGTAACTTTATTTAACGCAGTAATGTTAGGCATTTTAATCAGTAGAAAAATTAAACTTAACTACAAAGATTTGTTTATAAACTTCCTTAAAATGACATTAGCCGCAGTAATTACATTCGTAATCTGCTATATTATTTCAAGCTTTATGGAAGTAAGTTTGTTAGATTTATCAAAACAATTACCAAAATACACTTATGAATTCACAAAAATTGCAGTAATCGGAACTTTGTGTTTAGTCATATATACAGGTTTAAACCTACTTTTCAAAATGGAATACGCAAGTGAATTGACAAAAAGAGTAATAGAAAGATTCAAAAAATAATGGACAATCAAAAAATTAAAAACATTCTTGAAAATGATGGCGTTATTGCTTTTGTAACAGATACTGTTTGGGGTTTAGGATGTTTACCAACATCTAAAAAAGCTGTCGAAAAAATCTATGAAATTAAGCACAGAGATAGCAAAAAACCTTTAATTTTGATGTCTAATGACATTAAACCTTTACGCAGGTTTGTAAAACCATTAAATGATAAAGCAGAAGGTTTGGTTAAAAAATATTTTGCCGGAGCATTAACACTTGTTGTAGAAAAATCAGAGCTTACTCCTGATTATATTACAAGTGGTTTAAATACAGTTGGTATAAGAGTTCCGGATAACAAAGTTTTTGCAGAAATTTGTTCTTGCATAGAGGGAAATGTTTTAGCAACAACAAGTGCAAATTTATCAAACGAACCTCCTGCATTAACATATGACGAAGCAGTTAAATATATTGGTGACAAAGTCGATTTAGTAGTTGAAGATTACGGTGAAAAAGCTCAAGGACACGCTTCTACTGTTGCCGGAATTTTTCCTGATAGTATAAAAATTTTCCGTCAGGGTGATATTATTCTAGAAGGTTAGAAATTAAAAAGTTGTTAAATTTTTATATTTTAGCTAAATCTCAAAACCTCTAGCTATCCAATTGTAACAAATTGTAAACAGTTAAAAAGTCATGGTAGCAAAAAAATTTATTACAGGCTTTGTATACATGCAAGCTTATGGCTTGTAGCTTAAAAGCCATGTATTTACGGGATTTTAAGCACTAGAAACATGAATAAATAAGGAATATAAGGTATCCAAAATGGTAGATAACAGATCTGCAGGATTTTACGGAATCGGTGGCTCTTTTAACTTCAAGAGTGGGGATATTTCCGGTACGGCAGCAAACCTCTCTGATGATAAAATGGGACAAGGTAACGAATACTCTCGCAGGGACAAACAAGAGGAAGAAGCTCTTAAAGAGTCGAAAATGCAATTTACCGACCGAAGTGCTCAACTCCGTGCAACCCTAAACTCTCTGGCAATGATTAACGTTGCCGGCGTGATTAACACAAAAAAACGACCAACTCGATTGGACGATAGCGACGACGATGACGAAAAATTTGATGAAAAAGAATTTTATGCAAAAACCAAAGGTCGACGCAAAGAACTCTTAGAAAATCACTACATTGACGAAGATGACGAATGACATCTGATTTAAAATTGAAATTTTCACCTTAATCAAGAGATAATCTTATTAAGGTGCTTTGTGTCGCTTGAACCTTAATATCAACATTTGCGTGAGCTTTGGCCCATTCGGACATCGTTTTTATTTCATTTTGGTTTGGATTGTAATCATATGGCATATAAAACCAATATTTGCCTTTTGTGAGTTTATTTAACGCAGTATTTATGGCTATTTCTGATTTATTTTGAGGTTTTAAAAACACCTTGTTATGCTTCAAATTAAAAAATAAGTTATAATAACAAAATTCCGCATTTGATGACTCATTTATAACAATAGTTTCATCAGGAGTTATTTCCTCTGTCATTTTTATCATCATTTCTCTTGCAAAATCACCTTTGTTAAGGTTTTGTATTTTTACAAAATTTACTGTAAAAAGCAAATGAGGAATAATAATTAAAGTTAATAAAATTCCTGCCAAAATTTTGTTTTTTATATCAAAAATTTTTACCGAAAAAATCAAAATAAATGGAATTAAAAATATTATCAAGCGTCTTGAATACGGGTAAACATGCAAAATTGAAGCAATTATCAATGAGGCTTGAGTTAATACAGAAATCAGAATAAATCGCCAATTTCTATCCTTAAACATTAAAATTAAACCGACAAACATTAGCAATGAAAGTAGTGTACAAGAAAATAACGGCAAATTTGAGAAAAAATAATGCAAATTTTCCATATTCAATTGAGTAAGGTTTGACAAATCCCTTTTTACAAATTCATTCTTCCAAAAACCAATCATTCCGGCTGAACATTGAGAATAAATGTTTAAAACATATATTTTCAAATACAAAAACGCACTCAAAAATATTGGCACAAACATTAAAAAGAAATTTTTTGGATTTTCACGTTTAAAACTAAGTGCCATAAATCCGGCAAAAATAACTATTGTAGACATAAAAGAAAACCACGGTAAAATTGCAAGAATGCATCCGTAAATCAAAATTTTCTTTGTAGAATTCTTTTGGAAATCTGTATTCAAAAATATCCATAAAGCGCTTAATGTACAAAAAACATCCAAAATATATGGTTTAAATTCAAAGCTATAATTGATTAAAACAGGATTTAAACAAAATAACAAAATTGCAATAAGAGTTGTCCATTTTGATTTAAAGAGGCTTTTACAAACAAAATAAAACATCACTATTGATAAAGATCCAAAGAAAAACGGAATTAATCTTAAAACAAAATCGCACGCAAAAATATGATTTTTTACGTGAAAAATACTTACCAAAAGCTTTGAAACAATCAAAAACATCGGCGGTGCAACTTGCAAAAATCTTAATTTTCCAAATAATTCTACATAGTTTTTTTCTAAAATATTCCAAGCTAAGGCGCATTCATCATGCCACATAGAAGGATTTGCTGTCAACCCCTTCAGCCTTAATACAAATCCTAAAAAAACTACAAAACTTAGTAAAATCCAGTATATATTTTTCTTTAAATTGCTAATCATAACAAATCCAGTGTATCACAAAAGATTAAACCCGACGAAAGTGCATTAAAAGGATGATTTTTCTAAAATTAGTAAATTAAAGTATTGTAAAAAAAACTTTTTTTTGCTATTATGTTGGTAACTTATATATAAGATTATAAAAAGAGGATAATATGTCAGAAAATTTTGATTTAGATACCGGTAAAAACATTGTAGATGCTTTAAAAGCTGACACAGAAGACGATGTTTTAGAAGTAAAAGAAGACACTGTTGAATTAGACACTACAGAAACTCAAGATGATGTAATGCCTACATTTGCAGACGAAGAAGAACCTTCAACTGAAAAATTTGATAGTTCTATGAAACCAAGCAGTGATTTTGAAAACAATATGGATGATGATTTCCAACACGCTGTTGTTGAAAATTATGCTAACGATTTATACAACTTTGAAGTTCCAAACAACGTTGCTGTTTTGAAAAAATTAATCGCAAAACTTCCATCAGGTGTAACTCGTCAAACAGGTGCACAAATCATTAAACAAACTATGGAAGCATTAGGAATTTCAATGAAGAGCGTTCTTCAAGAAGCTCAACAACTTCAAGAACAATTGAGTGCATCAACAAAAGAATGCCAAGCTACAATTTCTGAATACAAAAGACAAATTGTAACACTTGAAGAACAAGCTCAAAGCTACAAAAAACAATATAACAACTTAAACGAATTAGTAAGCTTATTTATTAACACTGACAACTAATTTTTAAGTTTAAAATTTTTACATAAGGCGGAGCTTTTAAATAAAAGCTCCGCCTTATTACTACTATTACAAAAAAGGGATATTAAAAATGAAAATAAAGGGTATTATTTTTGATTTTAACGGAACATTGTTTCAAGACTCTAAACTTCATGAGGATGCTTGGAGAGATTTCTCTGCAAAACTTAGAGGAACTCCTTTTTCTGATGAAGAAATGCACAAATACATGTTTGGACGTTCAAATGAAGAGATTATAACCTATGCTATTGGCAGAAAACCAACTCCGGAAGAATGTTTAAAATGGGCAAATGAAAAAGAAGCTTATTACCGTGAAATGGTGCTAAAAAATCCTGAGAACATAAAACTTGTAGACGGCGCAGAAAAATTCTTCGATTATATTTGTGAAAAAAATATTCCACATACAATCGCAACAGGTAGCGAAAAAACAAATGTAGATTTCTTTATTGAAACCTTCCACTTAGACAAGTGGTTTGACGTAGATAAAATTGTATATGATGATTACAAAATTGCAGGCAAACCAGATCCGGCAATATACTTAAAAGCATTAGATATATTAAAATTAAATCCAGCTCAAACTCTTGTTTTTGAAGATTCATATTCCGGTATTCGTGCCGCAAATGGCGCTCATATCGGAAGGCTAATCGCAATAAATGACAATCCAGAATCTTTCCAACATAAAGATGAAGTTTATGCAGTTGCTAAAAACTTTATTGGTGCAGAAAAATACTTAAATGTTTAATTAAACGATTGTCCTTTGCAAACGTTCAACACGGTTTTCTGACAAAATGTTTTTCAATTTCATGATTGCTTGAGCGTGAAGTTGACAAACACGAGATTCAGAAACTTCAATAGTGTCACCAATTTCTTTTAATGTCATATTTTCATGGTAGTAAAGAACCATTATCATACGTTCACGTTCAGGCAAACGTTTCAATGCTGTTTCCAATTCAGATTTAACGTCTTTTTCTTCCATTGCTTCTGCCGGAGTTAAACGACTTTCATCTTGAATTGTATCAATAATTGCCACACTGTCATCAGAAGTTCCTCTTTTTTCGTAAATAGAGCCTATTGAAGTATCTTCTGCAAGAATTTGGTCAATCCTTTGAGGTTCCATACCCAAGAAATCTGCTACTTCAAGTGTTGTAGCAGGTCTGCCAAATTTTTGACGTAGCTGTTCTTGTGCTTGTTTTACATCTTTAATTTTTCGTCTTGCACTTCTTGGTAAGAAGTCTTGAGAACGAATTTTGTCGATAATATTACCACGAATTCTCATCAAAGCGTATGTTTCAAAACGAGCGCCCTTGTCCGGAGTGTATTTTTCGATTGCATCAATCAAACCTTCTACACCGTAGCTTGAAATATCTTCAACAGAGAATGTTGGAGGCAAAGAAACCTTAACACGACCTACTACGTATCGAGTTAAGTAAATATATTGAACAATCAAAGTATCTCTAACCTTTTTATTAGAACGATTTTGAAAGTATTCCTTCCATAATGCTTCTAATTCTTGGTCAGAAAGTCTTTTTATGTTGTTATAATAACTATTGTAAAATTCCTCTGCCATCTCTCAAGTCCAAAATGTGGTCTTTTATAATCTTACTACACTATTATTCTAAAGGAAAACTATAATATATCATCATTTAAAAAGAGGATATTAAAAAAATGCGGTTAAACTTTTAAAAAGTTTAACCGCATTTATGAATTTATTTTTTATCTGTTTTTTTGCTATCTTCTGCATTTATTAAAGACTTAACATAGTCTTTTGTAACCGTTTTTCCATTTTCTAGATATTTAATTGTGCCGTGACTATATTCCGCATCTATATTTTTGGGAACTTTTTGATCACCTTTTAATCCTAAATCTTGTCTAACTTGTGCATCAAATTGAGATTGTGTTATATAAGTATTTTTACCAAAAGTCTTAACCGGAACAAGAGTTTCACCTAAAGTTGGTTTACCTGTTTTCTCATCTTTTACAACAAGTTTTCTGACTTTGTTTCCGTCATCATCTTTGAAAACACCTATTTGAACATCTTTTTGTCCGTTTACTGTTCTTTCATAAATTCTTGTTTGTGGAGGAAAATCTCCTGAAATATATTTATTTTTGCCAAAAGTTTTTGTTGCGGCTAAAGAGTCACCTTCTGTTCCGTCTGCATTCAATTCATGACGAACTTTTCTACCGTGTTCATCTTTTTTGACAACAATTTGAGTTTTTTCACCGTCAACAGAACGTTTTAAAACTTTGCCTTCTGCTTTTTTAGCCTCCGGTTTAGTTTCTACAGGTTTTTCTTCTGTTTTTTTGTCTTCTTTCTTTTCTACAGGTTTGCCTAAAAGTCCTGAAATTTTATTCCAAGATTCATCACTCAATGAGAACGAACCTTCTTTTGTTTTAAAGTTTGTTTTCCAATTTTCTTGTTGATTAATTGTTGACACATCATTACCACCCGTAAAGATACTTGCTTTCGGATCATTTGGGTTTGCTTTGTTGTGTTGATTTATGTTTTGTTGTTCATTGTCTATTTCTTTAACAACTTGTTGCCAAACGGAAACATCTATCTTTTTACATTCATCTTTACTCAAGCCCAATTTTGTAGCTACTGCTTGCGTAAGACCTTGTTTTTTACCAATTTGAATATCTACCATAGTCTATTTTCTCCTAAATGTCATAGTTCGACATGGTTATAAAACATGTAAAGACTTTAAATTGCGCAAATTTCAGAAATTGATAAAAAACTTAAAATTACAATGTTTTTAGATATTCAATTATGTCGTCTGATTCATACATCATAACATTTTTGTCATTATCAAACAAAAACGGTACCTGACGTTTTCCACCAAGTTGAATTAGTTCATCATAATAATGAGTGTCATCTATATCCAACAATTTATATTTCAAATTTGTTGTTTTTAAATAATCAATGACTTTCTTACAATAAGGGCACGTAGGCAATATAAAAATATTTAGCATAAATTCTCCTTTTTTGAACATTTTAAAAAGCTATAAATAAAAAAACTATTCTCTTGTAGGGTAAAAATATTAAAAAAAACTAAAGAACACTATAAAAAGCACTAAATTGGTAGTATAATAATCGTGCAAATACAATAAAATAAGGTATAAAAATATGACAGAAAAATTTGAATTGAATCTATCAACAAAAGAATTAGAAAAAAGAACTAATAAAGATTATTTAGCACCAAAAGTTCTTTTAAAACCTGATGCAAAAGAATATTTAGAACTTGCAGAAGGCGACAAAAAAGCAGTTAAACATTTAGTAAAAACAGCTAAAATTTTTGACGATGTGTTTATGATGATGGACAATACAAAAAACTTAGAATTCAGAAAATTCTTAGAAGAAAATGCCAAAACAGATAAAAATGCTGAAATGACTTTAAAATTATTTACTGCTCAAAAAGGCATTTCCGGTATTGATACAGAAACAAATATGGTAATTTTAGCAAAAGGTGAAAAAGAATTAGCAGGAAAAGCTTTTTATCCTGCAGATTTAACTAAAGAAGAATTTCACAGTATATTAATCAAAATGCTTGAAAACGGAGAAAAAGATGAAGTTGCAAAAATCCTTAACCAGCGTTCTATCGTAGAACGTGATGGCGATAAATTAAAGGCTATTGATTACTGTGATAAATTCAAAAAAGAATTTATGGAAATTGCAGATGAATTAGAAGAAGCAGCAAAAACTTCTACAAACACTGATTTTAATGAATACTTAGAACTTCAAGCAAAAGCTTTAAGAACTGCAGATCCTATGTTAGATGCTTATGCAGACAAAAAATGGGCAACATTACAAGATACACCTCTTGAATATACAATTACAAGAGAACAATATGCAGATAGAATGACAGGTACAGTTTTAGAAGATGAAAAACTGGATAAAATGCTTAAAGATGCCGGCATTACACCTGAATCAAAAGATGCTTTAGGTTGCCGTGTTGGTATTGTAAATAAAAAGGGTACAGAAGATTTATTAGCAATCAAAAAATATTTGCCAATGCTTGCGGAACATATGCCATTAGCAGACCAATACACACAAACAATTTCTGCTTCAGGTGATGCTAAACAAACAATGGTAGACGTAGATTTGATTTCTTTAACTGGTGACGGCGGAGCTTACAGAGGTGGTGTAACATTAGCCGAAAACTTACCAAATGGTGACAAATTGTCATTAACTATTGGTGGAGGAAGAAGAAATGTTTACCACAGACAAATCAGAGTAACTTCTCAGCCTGAAAAAATTAAAAAGAGATTAAATGCTATCTTAGATCCTAAATTCCACGAATTATACTATGAAGATGCAGACCACTGGTTCACAATCGGACACGAAAACGCTCACTCTCTTGGACCAAAAGACGGTGATGCAGGTTTAGGTAAATACAGAAACATAATTGAAGAAAATAAAGCCGATATGGGTTCTTTATCATTCTTAGACGATTTAGTTGAAGTTGGAATGTACACACCTGAACAAAAAACTCAAATTATCGTAAACTTTGGTACAAATTCATTCTTGAAATCAAAACCAACAATGAATCAAGCACACAGAGTTCGTACAGTAATGCAATCTCATTACTTTATAAAAGAAGGCGCTATTGAAGTTAGTAACGATGGCAAAATTTCAATTAACATTGAAAAAATGGTTCCAACAGCAAAGAAAATGCTTACTGAAATCATTAAAGTTCAACTTTCTGGCGATATGAAAACTGCTGAAAAATTCATTGAAGACAACTTTGTATGGAGTGACAAACATGAAGCAATCGCTAAAAACTTGAGAGAAGTAAACAAAACTCTTAACGGTATTGTTGAATCTCCTCTTCAAGAAGAGCTTTTGAAATAATTATTTTAATTAGAAAGGCGCCGTGGCAAATGCCACGG
>URRM01000003.1 GCA_900550295.1 uncultured bacterium | reverse complement strand
TTGCAAACCCGCCATTTTTTTATTACTCGACAACAAACCTTGTTACAGTATTTGAAATTATGCTGAAAGTGTAAAGATTTCGTAGATTTCTTCGTCTGAAAGTTCTGTAATAATCTTTTCTCCTTCGTAAACAGCCATATCTGCAAGTTCTTTCTTAGATTTAAGCATTTCGTCGATTTTTTCTTCAAAAGTACCAAGTGTAATAAGTCTATGAACCATAACGTTTTTATCTTGACCGATACGGTACGTACGGTCAGTTGCTTGATCTTCAACCGCAGGATTCCACCATAAGTCATAGTGAATAACATTTGTTGCAGAAGTCAAGTTCAAACCTGTACCACCTGCTTTCAATGATAATATCATTACCTTTGTATCGGGATCTGTTTGGAATTTATTAATCATGTCTTCACGTTGGTTAACATTCAACGAACCGTGGAAGAACAACGGAGTTGTGTTGCATTCTTCTTCAATTACGTGAGTTAAAATATCACCCATTTCTTTGTATTGAGTAAAGATTAATGTCTTTTCATCATTGTCAATAATACTTTGTACCAACTGGATACATTGTTCCATCTTACCTGAAGATTCTTTATTCATGTCACCTGATTTCAAGAATTGGTAAGGGTGGTTGCAGATTTGTTTTAGAGCGGTAATAAGTTTGAAGATATTGCCACGTCTGTTTATGCCTGTAAATCCGCTTATCTTTTCCATCATTTCGTTCAAAGTCTTTTCGTAAAGAACAGCTTGATTCTTAGACAAGTAGCAGTAATCGTTAAGTACCATTTTTTCAGGTAAGTCTGAAATAACGTGCTTATCTGTTTTCAAACGTCTTAGAACAAATGGAGATACTGACATCTTCAATTTTGTTGCACGAGAAGTTTCTTTAAATCTTTCAATCGGAATAGCATAACTCTTTTGGAATTCTTTTAAAGAGCCTAAATAACCTGAGTTGATAAAATCAAAAATACTCCACAATTCTGTCAATCTATTTTCAACAGGAGTACCGGTCATTGCAACCTTGATATCTGATTTCAAGATTTTAACTGCCAATGTTTGTGCTGTATCAGGGTTTTTAATATTTTGAGCTTCATCAACAATAATCATACCCCATTGATGTTTTTTCAACTCTTCAATATCAATTCTCATAATAGCATATGTAGTAAGAATAATATCAACATCAGTATTTAATTGTCTGTCTAAACCATGGTATGTTGTTGCTTTTAATGAAGGCGCAAACAATTGTAATTCCTTCATCCAGTTACCCATCAATGTTGTTGGACATACAACCAATACCGGCTTTTTAAGTTTTTCGTCTTCTTTAAGTTTCAAAATCAAACTGATAACCTGAATTGTTTTACCCAACCCCATGTCATCTGCCATACAGCAGCCAAAGCCTTTTGAAACATTTGTCCATAACCATTTAAGACCTGTTTGTTGGTATGGTCTAAGTTCACCTTTCAAACCTTTTGGCGGATCAACATCTACCGGTTTTGTAAAGTCTTTCAAGATATTTGCAAAGGCTTCATCATAATCAAAATCAAAATCTTCTAATTGACCTGACATTGATGCGTGAATTAACTTCATTCTTGTCATTTTGCTATGGTCTGCTTTTGCAATCTTTTCAAAGATTTTTTTACTTTCATCTTGATCGATAAGAATATATTTATCCTTATATTTTACAAGACCTTGAGAGTCTTTTACCAAATTTTGAAATTCTTCTAAAGATAACTTGTCATTACCTAATGCAATTTCGTAAGAGAAGTCTAAGATATCATCTAATGAGATTGCGCTTGAAGAAGTTGTATTGAAGATATCCAATAAACCTCCTGAACGAGAAACTTTTACCTTCGCATTAATTGATGCTCTTGGAACAATAACATTTACTAATTCATCAGGTAAAATTACTTCAATTTGAGCTTTTTGTAAGTAATATGCTGTTTGAGTAATAATCTTATAAACTTCACCCAAGTTCAAATCTAAAGCTAATTTATCTTCATCTTCAAATAACATTTCAAGTTCCGGCATATAACGATTTGCATAGTTTAATTGTTTTTCTACAATTTTTGCAATATCTGATGAATTTACTCCGAAAACTTCGTCTTTTGTATACAAATCATCAATTAACGCTTCTTCACCGGTTTTTCTGTTCTTGATATGAACCTTCAATTGGAACATCTCATCAGAAATTTTGTTAACCTTGAAGAACGGAATGACATCGTATTTGCCTAAATACAACTCATCAAACCATTGTGCAAAGTTTTCAGCATAATCATTACCCTTCATCAAAGATTTTTGTTCTAAATCTTTAATCAAGTATGTACCTGATTTGATATCTTTAAGTTTGTAAGCTTTAATACCCAAGAATTTGTAAATTACGTAATTTAAGTAATCATAAATAAAGTCACTTACAAAATTTTTAGGCATTTCACCTTGGATAAACAGATCTTCAGGTAGATTTTCTTCAAATTGATTGATAATTCTTGCCAACTGTTTGTTTGCAATTATTGGTTCATAAACAATTCTAAACATTTGCCCACGACGTTTTACGGTTGGAATAAAATATAACTTTTCAATTAATTTTAAAACAAATTGAGTTAATTTATTCAAATAAATGAAGGTATATGAAATATCATCAAAATCAACAATTTCACCAAAACCGCCAAAATAATCTAAAACCAAATCTTTTGGCAAAGCATAACCGACTTTTGTACCTATTACGCTTGATGAACAACGGAATAGAGAACCTTTTGATTTTAAATAATATTGGAAATTGTTTGTTGGAGTAACAAAAAAAGATTGTTTTCCATTGTTATTTACCATATAAAAATCTGTATTTCTTACAGGTGAATTTGGACTTAAAAATACGCCTTCAAATTCATCTTCAACAATTTGATAAATCAAACTCAAAGTATAACGAAAATCCTTATTTTTAAATCCGTTTGGGTTTTCGCTCAAATTGAAGAATAATTCGTCAACATTATTCTTTTTAAATGATAAATCTATATCTAATCCTTTTGTCTTCTCCGTCATAATTTTCCTTTACTATTTAATCAAAGAATCACAATCCATTTCTGCAGGTTTTTCAATACCCATTAATTGTAAAACAGTTGGTGCAACGTTACATAGTGCGCCATCTTCTTTCAATTCAATGTTTTTGTCTGCATTGATAATTACAAATGGAACTTTATTTGTAGTATGTGCAGTATGAGGTTTACCAGTCTTTTCATCCATCATCATTTCAGCATTACCATGGTCTGCAGTAAGAACCATGATTACACCGTTTTCTTTGCATTTTTCTGCAATTTTACCAACACATTCATCGACTGTTTGGCAAGCTTTAACAGCTGCTTCTAAAACACCGGTATGACCAACCATATCAGGATTTGCAAAGTTTACTAAAATAAATCCGTAGTCTTTATCATCGATGGCATCTAATACATTTTGGCAAACTTCAGGAGCGCTCATTTCAGGTTGCATGTCGTATGTTGCAACTTTTGGAGAAGCAACCAATTTACGTGTCTCATGTGCATTTGGTTCTTCAATACCACCATTAAAGAAGAACGTTACGTGAGCATATTTTTCAGTTTCTGCAGTTCTAAATTGGTTAACACCATTAGCTTCTAATACATCACCTAAAATATTTACCATTCTTGTTTTTTCAAATGCTACTGGGAATGTAAAAGTTTCATCGTATTGAGTGAATGTTACGTAGCAAATATTTTTTCTAACAACTTTTCTTTTAAAACCATCAAAGTTTGTGAAATTAATCGCTTTTGAAATTTCTCTGGCTCTGTCAGGTCTGTAATTAAAGAAAATAATTGCATCATTGTCGTGAATTCTTGATTCTTCACCACCACATACGATTGGTTCAACAAATTCATCAGTAACTTTGTTATCATAAGATGCTTTTACACCGGCAATTGCATTTTCAGCTTTGTTACCATCACCTAAAAGTAGGCAGTTATAACCTTTTTCAACACGTTCCCAACGATTATCTCTATCCATAATCCAGTATCTGCCTACTACTGAAGCAATTTGAGGAAGATTATATTTTTTCAATTCATCTTCAACAATTTGTAAGAACGTACAAGCACTTGCAGGAGGAGTATCACGACCATCTAAGAATGCATGTACATAAACTTTTTTCAAACCGTTATCAGCAGCTAATTTAATTAAAGCTAACAAGTGATCTAAAGATGAGTGAACACCACCTGTTGAAACTAAACCATATAAGTGTAAGGCTGAATCGTTCTTTTTAACGTGTTCAATAGCTTGTAAGAATTTTTCATTCTTAAAGAAGCTACCATTTTTTATGCTCAAATTGATTTTTGACAAATCTTGGTGAACAACTCTACCTGCACCTAAGTTCAAGTGACCTACTTCACTGTTACCCATTTGACCTTCAGGCAAACCGACATATTGTCCATCTGCGTGAATTTTAGTGAACTTTTCAGTTTCTTCTAAATGTTTAACGTTTTTTGCATTAGCAAGAACAGTTGCATCGTACTTTTCAGCACCAACTTCAATTCCCCAACCGTCCATAATACATAATAAAACACGATTTGTCATATTCTTATCCCCTTTTGATTGTTTATTTTTAGCCAATTAATTCTATCAAAAACACAGGGGCAATTCAACACAAAAACAAAAAAGAAATTGTAAATATTTTGTTAAAATTAAGCAATTTTTTCAGAAACAATGTTTTAATATAAATATAGAAAGGATATTAAAATTGGATATTTCAGCATTAAACAATAATCCATTTGCAACAAAGATTCAAGGTATTAAAGGCGTAAGTCAATTCCAACCGGTAAGTGCAGTTAAAAGAGCTGGTGCTGACGGTGGTAATCCATTTTCAAATGATATGGCTTATGTTGGCTTAGGCATTAAAGATGGTGCTGTTCAAACAAGTGCAGCTCAAATGGGTAAAAAAGCAATGCCAATGCGTCAAATCGGTATTGCATAATAAAAATTTAATAATATTCATTAAAAAGGTTGAACATAAAGTTCAACCTTTTTTGTTATATCTAGTCACCCGCATTATCAACGTCAAGTTTCGGATCTTTGTTTATAGAAACCGTTAACATTTCATGTGCTGATTGATAATCACCTTGTGCTACCTTAACACGAGCATATCTCAAATAACATTTAACAAGATAAGATACACCAACAGCATCAAGAACGTCACCACCTTGTTCTTTACACATTTCTAAAACTTTTTCATAGTACAATGTGGCATTATCATAATCTTTCAATTCCAAATAAATATTTGCCAAACGGTAGTAATACTCAATTTCTTTTCCGTTTAATTCAATTGCAGTTTTATAATCGTCAATGGCTTCTTTTGCAATACCTAATTTTACTTTTGATAAACCACGCATACCGTAATAAGTATCTTCTTTCGAGCCTAATTCAATTGCTTTTGTGTACTCTTCAATTGCTTCTTCGTAACGACCTAAATCATACTTAATAGATGCCACGTTACTGTAATAGTAGTCTGAATTTGGATTCAACTCTACTGATTTTTCGTATGCAGCTAATGCACCTTCTTTATCACCTTTAGCATCTTTAGACATACCTAAATTGCAATAATAATCCGCTCTTGGAGATAATTCGATAGCTCTATTTAAATGCACAATTGAATCTTCGTATTCACCTAATTTAAATTCAGCAAGACCTATAATACCATAATAATCAGCTTTTTCATCAATTTCTAACAACTCTTGTATTGTTTTTACAATTTCCGGATAATTTTTAAGTGCTAAATCTTGCACAACCTTTGCCAAGTAATAAAGTATTTTCTCGTCTTTTTCTTTTGCATCCATTAGTTTAAAATCCTTATTATATTTCTATGCCATAAATTATAACATACAACATAAATAAAAAAAAGAGTCCATCTTTCGATAGACTCTTTTGGGTATGTTATACTGTTTAAAAATTATTATTCAGTAATTTTGTCAACAACACCAGCACCAACTGTTCTGCCACCTTCACGGATAGCGAATCTCATACCTTCTTCGATAGCTACTGGAGCAATCAATTCAACGTTCATTACAACGTTGTCACCAGGCATTACCATTTCGCCGTCAAATTGAATAGAACCCGTTACGTCAGTTGTTCTGATGTAGAATTGAGGTCTGTAACCAGGGAAGAATGGAGTGTGACGTCCGCCTTCTTCTTTAGTTAAAACGTAAACGTTAGCTGTGAATTTTGTGTGTGGGTGAATTGTACCAGGTTTAGCTAATACTTGACCACGTTGAATTTCAGTTTTATCAATACCTCTTAATAAAGCACCAATGTTATCACCAGCTTGACCTTGGTCAAGTTGTTTTCTGAACATTTCAACACCTGTTACTGTTGTTTTCTTAGTTTCACCTAAACCAACTAATTCAACTTCATCACCAACTTTAACAATACCACGTTCTACTCTACCTGTTGCTACTGTACCACGACCTGTGATAGAGAATACGTCTTCAACTGGCATCAAGAATGGTTTGTCTAAGTCACGTTCTGGTTCTGGGAAGTAAGAATCTAATGCATCCATCAATTCCCAAATTTTATCAACCCATTTATCTTCACCACGTTTAATTGAAGGGTTAGCTTGAACAGCTTCTAAAGCTTTTAAAGCTGAACCGTGGATGAATGGAATATTGTCACCATCGAATTCGTATGAAGAAAGAAGTTCTCTAACTTCCATTTCAACTAATTCTAGTAATTCTGGATCGTCGACCATATCACATTTATTTAAGAATACTACTAAGTTTGGAACACCAACTTGTCTTGCAAGTAGGATGTGTTCACGAGTTTGAGGCATTGCACCATCTGTTGCAGCAACTACAAGAATTGCACCATCCATTTGAGCAGCACCGGTAATCATGTTTTTAACGTAGTCGGCGTGGCCTGGGCAGTCAACGTGAGCATAGTGTCTTGTTGCTGTTTCGTATTCTACGTGAGCAGTAGAGATTGTAATACCTCTTGCTTTTTCTTCTGGAGCAGCATCAATTTCATCGAATTTCTTTAATTCAGCTTGACCTGCTGCTGCTAATGTAGCTGTGATTGCTGCTGTTAAAGTTGTTTTACCGTGGTCTACGTGACCAATAGTACCAACGTTAACGTGCGGTTTGGTTCTTTCGTACTTTTCGCGTGCCATTTTAGTGGTCTCCTTTTTTACTTATTTTACTAAACTAACTTATTATAAATACTAAGCTGTATCTTAATTCTATTATATCAAAATCAATTGTCAACCTATTACGAAGCATGCTCTTTTAATTTAGTTACATTTTTTGATTTTAAAACAATTTTTCATTAAAAAACAGCTCTAAAGGAGCTGTTTTAAAAAAGGCGACACCCAGATTCGAACTGGGGGATAAAAGCTTTGCAGGCTTCTGCCTTACCACTTGGCCATGTCGCCATAACTTTTTCTTAATTCTATTTTAACCAAAGCTAATTGTCAAGTACACATCAAAATATTAGCTAGTTTGGCTAATTTACAATGATACATCTAAAAAATCAGCATGGTAAAATACTTATGTTAATATTAATAAAAACCTAAATAGTAAATAAAAGCAATGATTTCGATAATTACAACAAGCTTCAATTATGGTGAATATATTTCTGAAACCATCAAATCTATCCAAGCTCAATCTTACTCCGATTGGGAACTTATTATTGTTGATGATTCATCAGAAGACAATTCAGTTGAAATAATAAAATCCTTCTGCAAAGACAAACGTATAAAATTAATTTGTCATGACAAAAACAAAGGTCTTACACAATCGGTAAAAACCGGATTAAAATACGCAAAAGGAGAATGGATTGCCTTTTTAGAAAGTGATGATTTATGGCGAGAAAACACACTTGAAGAAAGAGTTAGAGCAATAAAAAACAATCCTCAGGTTGGAATTATATTTAATGATGTTGAAGAATTTGGAGATGATAATACCATTTTAGCAGTTAAAAATAATTTAGACAAAAATAGAGTCAAAATTTCAAAGCTAAATTTTCCTAAAAATATTTTTTATGACTTGAACATAGAAAATTTTCTTTTAACATTTTCAGCGGTAATGATAAAAAAAGAAATTCTGGATGATTGTCCATTAGATACACCTATTGATGCACTTTTAGACTGGTGGATATTTATCCACATCTCATTTAATAATGAGGCTTTTTATATAAACAAAAAACTTACAAAATGGCGACAACACAAAAACAGTTATCTTTTTAGAAGAAAAAAACCTAACTTCCAAAGTGTTAACCTTGAAGCATATTTAGATGTTTGGAGAACACAAAAACTCGGATTAAAATTTTTACCTTTCTATTTAAAAACAATCCTTTTAACCGCAATAAAACGATTTAAGTTCTACTACGTTATTACCATCAGAACAATTAAAAAGCTAGTCGGTATAAAACCTAAAAACTCACCTCTTTTTGGTGATTAATCAATAAACAATGGAAACCAAACCAGTATTTTTCGAACAATTGCAGCTCTTTTTGAAGTTCCTTTTGGAATAACATCCATAACAAACTCTTTCAAAACTCTTGGTGCTCTGTGTCTTATAGGTTTTACCCGAGAAGTATATTTTAAATTCTTTTTGATTAAATCCAACTGTTCCAGAGTAAACAACTGTTTCCAGCCTTCAATTGTTGTGTGCAAATAATTTTGCAGACGTAATACCGAACATTTAACAAAAGGAAACGACGTTGTTTCGTATAATTTACGCCATTTAAAAATTGGAGGATTATTTGATTTATAAAATTCCTTTATTGCAAAATCTGACTTAAATCCAACATTTTCCAGAGTTTTTGTCAAGCCTATTTCATATTTCAAAATTATATCATTTTTGTTTTCTTGATATTCAACTGAGTTAATAAATTCTTCAAAAGCTTGTGAATTGAAAACATTTGGTCTTAAAACAAAAAAGTATGATTGAACATGAGGACAGTAAATGTCTTTTACTTTGTCATTTTTTAATTTTTTAAATCCAATTCTATTTTTAGTTAATCCCCAAAAATCACAATCGTTAACAGACATTGAATTAAAAATCTTTTCTAATGGTTTAAACGGTCCATAACAACTGTCATTTGCAAAAATTAACTCTTCGCAATCTTTCAATAAATTATTGTTTTTTGCAAAAATAAAACCTCTTTTATAAGAACCAAAATCATATTCTTTATGTTTTTGAGCTATTTTGTAACAATCTAATTTGTCTAATTCTTCTTTTGGTAAATCACAACAAGAAACAAAAATTACGTTTTTTGCAATTTTTTGGAGTTCTTTCACATAAAAAACTACATAGTCATCAATTATATTTTTTTTGTCATAATGTGCAAATATTGCAACTCTATTCATAATCTTTGTTTCTCTCTTTTACAATAAAATGTTAATTATGATAGTATATTTTTTTTAATTAATTCACATCAAGCAAATAGCTGATTAAATTTTATTCAAAATTTTTGTAAAAATCCTCTTTTATTTATGATAGAATCAAAAAAGAGGATTTGATATGGCAAAAACAATTATAGTAACAGGCGGTGCAGGATTTATTGGTTCCTACCTATGTGAAAAATTAATTGAACAAGGTAATTACGTTACTTGTATTGATAACTTTTTTACCGGTTCAAAGAAAAATATTGAACATCTAATCGGCAACAAACATTTTGAATTAATTAGACATGACATTATTGAGCCAATTCGCTTAGAAGCAGATGAAATCTACAATTTAGCTTGTCCTGCAAGCCCTATTCATTATCAATTTAATGCCATAAAAACAATAAAAACAAGCGTTTTAGGAGTTACTAATATGCTTGGAATTGCAAAGCGTACAAAAGCTAAAATTCTTCAAGCATCTACCAGTGAAGTTTATGGTGATCCATTAATGCACCCTCAAAAAGAAGAATATTGGGGAAATGTTAACCCAATAGGCATACGAAGTTGTTATGATGAAGGAAAGCGAGTTGCAGAAACTCTAATGATGGATTACCACCGTCAACACAATGTTGATATAAAAATAATAAGAATTTTCAACACTTATGGGCCAAGAATGGCTGAAAATGACGGAAGAGTCATATCTAATTTTGTTATTCAAGCCCTAAAAAATGAAGACATAACTATATATGGCGATGGTTCTCAAACACGTTCATTCTGCTATGTTGATGACTTAGTACGTGGAATGATAGCATTAATGAACAAAAACGATTTTTGCGGACCTGTTAATGTTGGTAATGACGGTGAATTTACGATAAAAGAACTTGCTGAAAAAATTATAGAACTTACAGATTCAAATTCTAAAATAATTTACAAACCTCTGCCTTCAGACGATCCAATAAAACGACGTCCTGACCTGACATTAGCAAGAAAAGAATTAAATTATGAACCTAGAATTCAACTTGAAGAAGGTTTGGAAAAAACCATTGATTATTTTAAGGGTATACTGCAATGAAACTTGAATTACTTGCGCCAGCACAAAATAAAGAATGTGCTATCGATGCTATAAATTACGGGGCAGATGCAATTTATATCGGAGCTAAAGCTTTTGGAGCAAGAGCTTCTGCAGGCAATAGCTTAAAAGATATTCAAGATATTGTTGAATATGCACACAAATTTTATGTTCGCGTTTATTGCACAATAAACACAATCCTTGATGACAATGAAATATTAGAGGCTCAAAAGTTAATTGAAGCTCTTTATAAAATAAATGTTGATGGAATAATAGTCCAAGATATGGGAATTTTTGAGTTGGCAACAGAAGGAAAACTTCCACCTATTCAACTTTATGCAAGCACTCAATGTAATAATCGTACATTAGAAAGAGTGCAGTTCTTTGACAAACTTGGAATCAAACGAGTTATTCTTGCAAGGGAGCTTTCATTACAAGAAATTGAAAACATTTGCAAAAATAGCAATTGTGAAATTGAAACATTTATACACGGCGCATTATGTGTAAGCTACAGTGGACAATGTTATTTGAGTTACTCAATCGGAGGACGTTCTGCCAATAGAGGTGAATGTGCACAACCTTGCAGAAAAAAGTATACACTTGTCGATGACAAAGGTAACATATTAGCAAAAGATAAACATTTATTGAGTTTAAAGGATTTTAATGCATCCGAACATATTGAAAAGCTTGCTAATATTGGAGTTTCATCTTTTAAAATTGAAGGACGTTTGAAAAATGAAAACTATATAAAAAATGTAGTTGCATATTATCGTCAAAAGCTTGATAAAATTGGAGAAAAAACATCTTCAGGTAGAGTCTTTTTAGATTTTAAACCTAATGTTGCAAAATCTTTCAATAGAGGTTTCACTGATTATTTTTTAAACGGTCGTCAAAAAATCTTCAACTTTGAAACTCCAAAATCTATTGGCGAAAGAATCGGCAAAATAGAACATGTTGGAAAGAATTATTTTGTAATCAAAAATAATAACATACATGCCCAAGATGGACTTTATTTTGATGGCACAGGTTGTTTAGTTAACAAAGTAGAGGGTAATAAAATTTATCCAAACAAGATGGTTGGTATTAAAGAAGGATTGATTGTTTACAGAAATTCTGACGTTGAATTTGAAAAACTTTTAAAAATTTCAAAAACAAAACGCCAAATTGCAGTAAAAATCAATATTTTAGAAAACAAAATTGAAGCTATTGACGAAGATAATAACAAAGTTATTCTACCTATTCAATCAGAAGAACTTGCTAACAACCAAGAAAAAATGCAAGAATCCTTTGTTAAACAATTCAAAAAAACAGGGGATAGCGATTTTTTCTGCGAAAAAATCGCTATAAACACAAATAATCTTCCATTTTTACCGGTTTCGCAAGTTAACAACTTAAGACGAAATTTGTTTGAAAAATTAATGGAAGAACGATTAAAAAATTACAAAAGAACCGAACAAAAGCCCCTAAAATATACTAATTTTTCAGAAACTAAAATGGATTTTAGAGCCAATGTTCACAATAATTTTGCCAAAAAGTTTTATGAAAATTGTAATTGTAAAATTATTGAAAATTCTCTTGAAAGCGGTCTTTCAATTAAAGACAAGCCTCTTATGACAACAAAACATTGTCTAAAATATGCGTTCAATTTATGTAAAAAACCTATAAATTTATACCTTATTGATGAAAAAAATCAACGTTACAAACTAAAATTTGATTGCAAAAACTGTCAAATGCAAATCTTTAAAGAATTGAGCTAGGTTTTTTCAATAATTTTTCGAAAATTAAAACTCTATATTTTGGATATTTATAAGCATACACTTCAACTTTCCAATCTTTATCAGAGTTGTATTTTTTATCATAAGGTTCTGATGCACTTATTGAAATTGGAGGAGTCGTTTCTCCGGCTTTGAACACCCTTGTTTCATCATATAGCTGTTGAGTCGATGTTTGGAATATTTTATCTCCGTCTTTAAATACAGCTTTGACATACAAGTTTCCAATATCCAAGCTTGAATTATTTTGCAATCTGAACTGAAGGTTAAGAATATGTTCTTGTGCCGCAATATCAGTGTTTACATCAAGTTTCATAACGTCAAAAAAGATATCCTTTTCATATAACAAATTATTCTTGACAAATTTTTGATATTGCAATGCTTTTTTTCTAAAAAGTTCAGCTTCTGTTGGTTTTCCGTTTTCGTCTTCCTGTGTAGCCAATCTATTCATTAAATCAAAATACAAATCATAATTCATAATTTCCGGATTTTCCTTATTCACGAATGACAACAATTTATAAGCTTTTTCTATGTCATTATCAGAATAAAGCAAACCTAATTTGTAATTTAATGAAATATTCTTCGGATCTAATTCATAAGCTTTTTCTAAGACCATAATAGCTTCGTCAATTTTACCAACTTCTACGTATCCGTCACCAAGGGCAATACAAGAATTTACATATGCATCTTGAGCCTCTTTCAACATTTTTTTATTTGTAATTTGGTAATATGACATTGATTTTTCATATTTCATTATTGATAAAGCAAAATAACCTTGATTATAATAAGCTTCACCCAATTTGTAATAGATATCACCTTTAAAATTTATAAGACGTTTGTTTGGACGTTCACCAATTTTGTCCATTATGTCTTGAGCATCTTGCAAACGGTTAATTTTTATATAAAGTTTTGCCAATTGATAACTTGGAGAATAATCATATGCAACGGCCTTTTCCACAGAATTTTTAAATTCTCTTTCTGCATTAACATAATCTCTTTTGTAACTATACAAAATTCCCAAGCGCATATTTGTCGCATAGTTTTTAGGATAAATTTTTGCCAATTCCGTATTTTGGTCAATCAAAACATCTACCAAATAAGATTCAAATGCTGCATCTACGTTATATCTACTTTTTACATTATCATTAAAGATATTATGAATCATATAAAAAATATTGAAGATACCAAACATCACAACAATGAATAATGTTGTAAAAAACGTTTTTAAATAATCCCATTTGTCAGACTCTTGCAATGGAATATTCTTTTTCTGTTTTGACGTATTTTTTTTAGTATTACTCATCTGCCTCTCTTATTGAAATAGAAGTAATGCCATTAATTTTTTCCACATCTTTGTATAATGATTGTATAGGATTGTTACATTTTACGTTCATAAATGCAACTATTTTAGCTGAATTTCCGTCATCTGAATCAACATATTTTATCTCATTTATGTATGGAAATTCATTAATAATATAGTTTTGAATTTCATTAACGTCACATTTTGCGCACCTTAGTGACAATCTTAAACGCTTGTTTACACGTTTAACTTTTGAAATAAAGTGTCTTTCAAATTCTTTAACTCCAATTAAAACCAAAAGGCTCAAACACGTAGTTATAATTGCCATTATATATTGATTAGCACCGCAAGCCATACCTATACCTGCAGCCAACCACAAAGTTGCAGCCGTTGTAATTCCGTGAACAGATGAACCATTTCTCATTACAGCACCTGCACCAATAAAACCAATACCGGTAACTATTTGTGCCGCAATACGTGCAGTATCTCTAACACCTGTTGCTTGATCAATTATTACGTTATCTCCAATTGCAAATGTAGGGAAACCGTGAATTGAAAGAAGAGTAAAAACACAAGAACCTAAACACACAAAAATATGCGTTCTTAAACCAGCATTCTTATTTGTTAATTCTCTTTCAAGCCCCAATGCAAAACCTAAAACAATTGCAATTGATAAACTTATTAAATAATCTATATTCATTACCACCTATCTCATTCTACTCTTTGGATCTAGTACATCTCTTATTGTATCACCTATTAAATTAAAAGATAGTACCGCAACAAAAATTAAAAAACCAGGGGTTAATAACCACGGTCTATAAAGAATATTAATATATTCTTGAGCCTCTTTTAACATATTACCCCAACTTGCATCAGGTTGTTGAATACCTAAACCTAAAAAGCTTAAACCACTTTCTGATAGGATATAAGAAGGAACAGATAATGTCATTGCAACAATTACGTAACTCGTAGTTTGAGGCAAAATTTCTCTGATAATAATTCTTAAGTTTGATGCACCTACCATTTTTGCAGATTGCACAAATTCTTGATTTTTAATAGATAAAACCATACCTCTTACAACTCTGGCAAATCCAGCCCAACCTATCAAAGCAAGAATTACGACAATCAAAATTAAACGCTGAGTACTTGTCATATTTGACGGCAATATTGCCGCTAAAATAATCAGCAAATAAAAACTAGGAATAGACATTACTGCTTCTGCAAATCTCATCATTATTGTATCGATAATTCCACCAAAATAACCTGAAATTCCGCCATATAACAAACCTATCGGAAATAAAACCAGCAATGCTAAAAATCCAATAGTCATTGAAATTCTTCCGCCAAAAAGCAAACGAGAGAAAACATCTCGACCATTAATATCGCCACCTAATAGATATAATCTTCCGTCAGAATCTACAGTTACAAGGTGCCTATTCATTGAAATTACTCCAAGGAAATCGTATTCTTCACCTCTTGCAAAAAATTTCAGATAATATTTTTTACTTCTATCTAATTTAAAAACTGTTTGCATCAATTCTTCATCATATTCTCGTTTATAATTGTATGTATATGGGCGAGAAAATTTACCATTTTCATCTATCGTAAAAATTGGTGACGGTGGTACATATGATAATTGTCTGTCCGTATAATCTTTTGTGTATGGAGCAATTATATCCGCAAAAAACAAGCAGAAATAAATAAATACCAATACAAAAAAGGCTATTCTTGCAAACTTATCTTTATAAATTCCTTTAATTATATCTTTAAACATGCCTGCCCCCTTAAGCCTTTGCCCTAATACGAGGGTCAGTTAATATTAACAGAATATCTGCAATCAAATTACCTACAACAAGCATTATTGCACCAATCATCAAAGACGCCATTACCAAGTTTATATCAGATTTCATAACAGCTTCTAAAATCAATCTGCCTAATCCCGGATATTGAAATACATACTCTGTTAAAGCAGCACCGGATAAAAGACCTGAAAATTCAAAACCTAACAATGTAATCATAGGATTTACCGCATTTCTTAATGCATGTTTAAAAATAACCTTAAATTCACTCAAGCCTTTTGCTCTAGCAAATTTTACATAATCACTATCTAAAACATCTAACAAATTTGCTCTCATTTGACGTTGTAAACCAGCCAAAGATATTGTAAATAGTACTAAAACAGGCAAACATAAATGATGAGCTATGTCCAAAACTTGATGTAATAAATTCATATCATCAAAATTGTATGAAGTTAAGCCTCCAACTGGAAACCATCCTGATTTTACAGCAAAAATGAGTAATAAAATTGCAAAGAAAAATGATGGTATCGCCATACCTATACTCGTTATAAAGGTTAAAAACCTGTCAAATGGAGTTTTCCAATTTACAGCTGCTAAAATTCCCAATGGTACTCCAACAGTCCAAGTTAAAAATATTACAACCACTGTCAAAAGTAACGTATTTGGAATTCTTTCCATTAATTTTACAGAAACCTTTTCACCTGTAGTTGTTACCCCTAAATCACCTTTAACAAATGATTTAGCCCATAACAAATATTGTACGGGAAGAGGTTTATTTAATCCTAATCGTTCTCTTTCAGCTTTTAATGTAGCTTGAGAGATAGATGGGTTAAGTTTCAATTCTGCCAACGGATCTACCGGACTCAATCTAATAATGAAAAAACTTATCATTGATACTAAAATCAACAATGGAATTGTCTGCAATATTCGTTTTAGTATATAAAATAATATTTGCATTAATTTTTATCCTCATAAATTTCTTCAATATTATATGTCACACCTGCTAATGGCGATGGAAAAACGTTTTTAAATTTCTTTCTTATTGCCACAATTCTAACCGGTGAATACAAATAAATTATAGGCTTTTCGTCATAAATTATTTGTTGATACTCATCATATAAAAGTTTTCTTCTATTAAAATTAGTTTCCAATGCAGCTTTATCAAAAATTTCATCTAGTCTTTTTTCAAAAGCTAGCCTATCATCTGAAGTTTCGTTACCTGTTCTTTGGTTAAATAAATGTAATGGACCATTTGAATACCAAACGTTTTTGCCGTCGTGAGGTTCTAATGGTGAACCTGTCAAGCCCATTATTATCATGTCCCAATCAAGAGTTGTTGTCATTTTATTTACAAGAGAATTAAACTCAATTGGTTTGTAATTTACTCGCATACCTAAATCTTCAAGGTCTTGTTTTATCATAACACCAATTGCTTCTCTTTCTGTGTTACCAGCATTTGTCAACAAATCAAACTCTACACGATTATTAAATTTATCATACAGTTTGTCATTTTTACCTAAATGAAAACCACTAGCTTTTAATAAAGCTTTTGACTTGCTCAAATCTCTATCATGACCTTTTATGTTTTTATTTAAGAAAATAGAATTCAAACTTTCTGCAGTAAACAGTGGTTTTGCAAGACCATTTGCAATATTTTGAACCATACTTTTTCTATCAATAGCATAATCAATTGCTGTTCTAAAGTTTTTATCATTAAACCAGAACTGCTTTTCAGGTTGAACATAATAATTTGTATCCAGACTTTTTCTTTTGTTCAAGTTTATAACCAAGAACATTGTACCTGTATCTGGACCTATATTATAAATTTTATAATCTGATTTTGCTTCTTTTGATTTATAAGGTGCTACATTTGAACCTCTCAAACTGATTACATCAATTTCCTTTGCTTCAAATTTCAAAATTTCATTATTCAAATCACCAACTATCAAATAGACTACTCTATCTAAATACGGTAGCTTTTTATTCTCTTTATTTATCATGTAATAATCAGGATTACGCTCAAAAACAACTCTTTGAGCAGCTTTATATTCTTTTAATTTGTATGGTCCACTAACTACAAAATCACTTGGTTTCGTATTTGTTGAATAAAAACTGTCAAAAGCTTTTTGTCCTTGCTTTACAACCGGCGCAAAAATATGTTTCGGAGCAATTTGAGTAGATAAAATTCTTAAAAATGGAGAAAATGGTTTTGATATAACAAATTTTACTGTATAATCATCTACTTTATAGACTTTTGGTAGCTTACCATCAATCATTACCATATCTCGGATTGAAGGATTTCCTAATCCGGCTAATATTATATCGTTCCACGTAAACACAACATCATCTGCCGTAATTGGATAACCGTCTGACCATATAGCTCCATGTCTTAATTTTACTATATAAGTCATCCCGTCTTTTATTTCGTAAGATTTTGCAAGTTTTGGTATAACTCTTCCGTCTTTAGGTTCTGTGGTAAACAAACCATCAAACATCAACCCCGCCATTGATGAAGATGTAGCATCTTTTGAGGCAAAAGGATTAAATGTTTTTGGACCTTCTCCAATTGAAGAACTTATTAATTCTCCACCGTATTTACCAACCGGAGCTTGAGATTGTAAGTAATCTTTACCCATTAAAATAACGTTTACCGGATTTTTTGGATAGTTTACAATTCCATCATCTTTTATTACATCATGTTTATAAACATCTTCTGTCGGAATATCTTGTCTAATAAACAATTTTAGACATAACAATAAAACTAATATTAATGATATTAAACATAAAATTCTTCTCATTATATTAATAAACTAACATAAAAGTAATAATTTTTTATAGCCCATTCTATGGATTTTCATATTTTACATATGCATAAGCATTAAAATTCATAGAACCATACATTAATTTTAAGGTATCATTACTTACCGGCTCTATTTTAACAAAATTAATTTCGTTAGAATCAAAATCATCTTCTGTTTCTATTGCTTGAATTTTACCTATTACGTTATAAGCCTGACAAAAATTAATTACAACTTTTCCGTTATTTCTTGTGCCAACAACTTTATAATGTCCTACAGGAATTTCTCCTGATTGAGTAACTACGGGCACTGTAAGATTAAGAAGTGGATATTGTTCTTGGAAATTACTCAAAAAATCCATTTCTCCATTACCACTTTTCATTAATGGATTACCGGCTTTTTTTTGAGCCTTTATTTTTTTAGCATTTTTACGTTTTTCTAATTCGTTTACAACTTGCTCATATTCTTTATTTGTAATCATTTTTTGCCCATCCCAAGCATTCTCGGCACCGGATATATCACTCCAAGATGTAGAAGTACCTGACACCTCTTCAGCAAAGGCTAGAGATGGTATTATGATAAATGTAAATAATAGACATAATATTTTGTTTCGCATACACTATTACTATAATAATATTTGGTTAAAAGTAAAGCATTCTTAAAAAAAGATACTCTAAAAATAGTATAAAATTTTATTGAAAACATAGTATAAATATATATAAGGTTATTTAAATTAGGTAGAAAAGGTTTTTATGTCAACAAATTTATTAGCATTTTTAATAGCATTAATCTCTGCTTTAGCATTGATTTATATGATATGTGCTATCCTTTTAGAGTCATCAGGTCCAAAGAAAAAGGAACTTCAAATTACACCAAAGGGAATTGTTGACCATGCAAAAATTTTGTATAAACAAAAAAAATATAAACTTGTTGAAAAACTTGCTAAGAAATATTTGGAAATAAAACCTGAACATTGCGAATTAAGACTTATTTTGGCAAAAGCTTTATATAACGAAGACAGTATCTATGATGCAGTAAAAGAAGCCTTGACTATTCTAAACAAAGAAGAAAATAACAGTGATGCCAGATTACTTTTAGCAATGTGCTACAAAAAAGTAAATCAACCTACAAAAGCAATTTCAGAACTTCAAGAAATTTTAAAAACTGATCCTGACAATATGTCCGCTGCACAAGAATTGAGTATTTTGTACGTAGAAACAAACCAAAAACCTTCTGCAATTAAATCACTAAAACATCTTGAAACTTTAACAGACAACAACGGAGAACTTTTACAAATTAAAACAACTCTTGCTGATTTGTACATTGATATGGAGAATTATCCGGAAGCGTTTGACGAATTAAACGAAATTTTAGAAATTTATCCGGAAGATACTAATACAAACAAAAAACTTATTGAGTTGTACATAAAAGTTCAAAATTACGAAAGTGCAATTGAAACTTGTGAATCATTACTTTCTATGAATGAAAACAATAGTTTAAGTCTATGGATTTTAAACAACCTTGTAAACTTATACTATCTAAATAAAGATATCGACAAAACAATGGAGTATGCTAAAAAACTTTTAGAACATCCATTTTCAGATAAACTTAAAACCAGAACTTATATAGCTAAAATTTTAATTTCTAGCGGTAAAGAGCAAGAAGGTTTGGAAATGCTTAATGAATTATCAGAAAGAAACACTGAAAATATTGAAATTAAGCGATTATTGATTGACACATACTTAAAGAAAAATAACTTTATTGCAGCAATTGACCTTTACAAACAAATTGTTGATTTAGCTAATCCATTAGAAGTTAAGTCTGTTCATACTGAAATGAGTAATGTTTTTGTAAAATGGGCAAAATATCAATTTGATAAACGTGAATTGAACGAATGCTTTAAAACATTTACTCTTGCTATTCAATATGACAACGCAAACCCTGAAATTTATTACGAATTAGGTGAAGTAAACTACGAAATCAAGAACTTTAATGAAGCAATTATCCAATTAAAAAAAGCATTAAGTATTAATGGTAACAATCCAAAATATTATATGTCAATTGCAGATTGCTATGAAGCTATTGGTAATACATTTGAACAAAAAGATTCACTACTTGCAGCAATAAATGTTGATGACAGAAATACAAAAGCATACTTTAAACTTGCAATGTTGTATGATGCACAACATGATAAAGCTAGTGAAATTCACACATTAGAAAAAATTTTAGAATTAGAACCTCAACATTTGGATGCAAAATATCAACTTGCATTAATTCTTGAAAGCCAAGGAAACAAAGACAAGGCTCTCGAATTATACAGAGAAATTGAAAGCCTTGATTATAATTTTAAAAACGTTCAAAAGAACATTGAGATGTTAACCTCTAACAATAATGACTAATTATAGAGGATAAATTTCAGGAGCTTTTATGTGTTCCAAAATAGAACCGCCAATTGCTTCATTAGGATCAAATGGAGCATCTTTTGGAGGAACCATAATATTTTGAACTAACATTTTAATTAATGGACCAAAAGCATCTGGAACTAAAATTCTTCTATAAACACCAGATAACAATGATTGTACGTTTGGAGAACGGTCTTCGTTAAATTTTGAGAATGTACCATAGTACATTTTGTCCATACCTTTTGTACCATTTGCAATCATTCTGTCAGCAATGTATAAACCTTCACAAATTTCATCTTCTGTTTTTGCCTCTTGCAACATTTTTGTTACAGCTGGAATAGCTCTTTCTTTTGCATTTACAAATAAATCGACTTTTTCATTATCGAATTCGCAATAAGGTTTTTCTTTTGTAGCCATTCTTGGCTTTTTAAATTCTTTGTCTTTTGGTAATTCAAAAGGTTTATCCTCTCCAACAAGAATTGATTTTACAAATTCATCTTTTGTAGGTTGATTTAAGCCTTCTGAAATTTTTGCAACTGGAGCAACAGGCGTTTTTTGAACTTCTTCATTTGCTCTAAACAATACTCTTGTAATTGGATTTGTGATTGCTTGTAATCTCATTTTTCTTTCCTTTTCCTTTATATTTTTTTACTATTATTTTTTCTTGAATCCTTAAACGCTTCTCTTGTATATTCCAAAATTGCCCCTCCGATTTCTTCATTAGGATCAAAATTTGCCTTTGGAGGTTCTTTGATATTTTGCATTAACATGTTAACCAATGGTGCAAATGCATCGGGATTAAGAGTTTTTCTATAAACACCCGCTAAGAATGTTTGAACATTTGCAGAACGAGAATTGTTAAATCTTGAAAAACCTTGATAATAAAGATTGCTAATACCTTTAACCTTTGCTTCTGCCATTTGGTCTGCAATAAATAAACCCTCTACAATTTCATCTTCTGTTTTTGCGTTAACTAACATTTCAGTTAATTTGGGAATAGCTTTTTCTCTATTTTTAACAAAAACATCAACTTTATCATTATCAAATACACAATAAGGTCTTCCTTTAATAGGCATTTGAGCTTTTTTATATCCCATTGAGTCTATTAAATATAATTTTGCTAAATTACTGGTTATTTTATCTACTTGCATTAATTTTATTTATCCTTATTTTCTTTTTCAATTTGTTCTTTTTTATGATCGTCATACGATTGTATTGTTTTTGTTATTCGGTTATATAAATCATTGATGAAAGTTTTAACCTCAAATGCTCGTTTATCCTCTTCAATCTTTTTATCCTCATCTTCCGTCCTTGAGGTTTCTTCAACCTGAAATAACATTTTAAATTTTTTCTTAAAGTTTGCAAGAGTATCTGAAATTTTCTTTTCTACTGAATTTTTCATCTCTCCAAACATCGCATTTAACTTATCTTGAATATCAACAAACTTTTGTTTCAAATTATCCATTGCCTTCATAATGTTTACCGGAAGATTTTTTGACAAATTGGCAAGTGGCGTAGCAATCTTATTTATTACAAAATTAACCGGTTTTGCTACTATTGAAGGGGCATTTTTTGAAACAATAGCAGCTAAATTTGCCAATTTTTGAGAAATATTCATCATTTGACTCTCAAATTTTGCAATTTGCATAAGTCTATTTTCATTAGCTTGAATATTCCTTTGTTTTGCTAACTTTTGTGCTCGCATCATTGCACCAATTGCAGCACACTCATTCCAACTCATTTCCCCAGGCTTTGCAGTATGGTCAGCACGCTTTTGAGATGCCCCCCCCATTCCTCCGGAACAAATCGGACAAGCACTCGGTGGTAACCCATGAGGGCATAAACCTCCGCCTACTTTACTATTATTTTGTACAGCAGTTACTGCCACGTTTACTTACATTCCTCAATTTATACACATAACATTAGGTTGCTTGAACTTATCTTTTTCGGGGATTGTGGGTAATTATTATTTTAATAGTCATCAATAATTAAGCCTGCACTTTGAGTCGAAGTTCGGCGATAAGTTAAGATGAAAGACCTTCCAATCTTTCTGGAGCATTCCGGCTTTTACGGCTGCGACACAGCTGAAGATCTTCACTTCATTTCCTCTGAATCCATGCTATGATAAACATTTTTTATCGTCAATTCATGTATTAAGATTTTTTAAATTTACTCTTTTTATATGGTTTCAAAACACCTAATAATATTATAAAATAGTACTATGGAAAAGTTATACTCAAAGGTACCGCCTACAAAATTAAGAAATAAGGAAGAAAAATTTAGTCCTGCAAATACTGATTCAAAATTTTGGATTTTTATTGCTGATTTATTCTTCAAAGGAATGCTTGAAAATAGATTTTTTGCTTTAAGATACAAAGGTGCAGATAAAGTTTTTCACAGAGATACCTCTGTACCAACAATTCTTTTTGCACCACATTCCAACTGGTGGGACGGCATTGTAGGATACAACATCTGCACAAGAATTTTTGACAAGAAAATTCGTATTATGGTTGAAGAATTAAATCGTTTTCCTCTTTTAAGACGTGCAGGTGCTTTTTCTGTTAACAAAAAATCACCTCAAGCTTCAATGGCAGCCTTGAAATTTTCCGTTGAAACAATAGGGGATTTGAATAACTTTTTGTATATATTCCCTCAAGGAATTATTATGCCACCAAACTACAGACCTATTAATTTTCAAACAGGTTTGACTTATATTGCACAAAATGCAGTAAAAAAATATGGCAAGGTTAATTTGGTTCCTGTTGCTGTAAATTATATGTTTTTACGTGCTGACAGGCCTGAAGTTTTAGTAGAATTTAAAGATCCTATTGTTTTGGAAGATGCAAAAGTTGACAGAAAAGAATACACCCACTTTTTAGAAGCTGAAATGACAAAAGCTTGCGATAATCAATTCAAAGAAATTGCTGAAGGCAAGTTGGATGCTTATGAAACTTTATTCCAACAACCTCTAAAATGGTATAGAAAAATAGAACAAAGACTTAAAAAGATTGAAATTAAAGGTTCTGGAGTTTAGACGGAATCATTTTAAATTTTATAAAAAAGCAATGCGGTTTGAGTAAACTCAAACCGCATTACTAATTAATTATCTTTTCGGATTAACCGATTGTTTCATCATCAACTGAGAACTCTGGAGCACCAAACATACCTTCGATTTCTTCTAAGATTGCAGAAGGTTTTCTAGCTTGATTTCTTTGAGCTGCACGTCTTTGAGCTTCTTTATCTTTTTCTTCATTAGCATGAGTTAAGTGGTAGAATCCAGTACCTGCTGGAATTAGACGACCGATGATAACGTTTTCCTTCAAACCTCTCAATAAGTCTTTTTTACCGTCAACTGCTGCTTCTGTAAGAATTCTTGTTGTTTCTTGGAATGAAGCTGCTGAAATGAATGATTCAGTATTTAATGAAGCTTTTGTGATACCTAACAACATGTATTCACAAGTTGCTACTTGACCACCATTAGCTTGAACTGCATCATTTTCTTTTTCAAACAATTGAACTTCAACCAATTCTCCAGGTAATAAGTTTGTATCACCTGCATCAACAATTTTAACTTTCTTAGTCATTTGACGAACAATAATTTCAACGTGTTTATCTGCAATTTCTACACCTTGAGAACGGTATACACGTTGTACTTCGTCTACTAAATATTGTTGAGCTACTTCCGGACCACATAATCTCATAACGTCATGAGGATTTAATGAACCGGTTGTTAAAGGTTGACCTTTTTTAATTTTATTACCGCTTGTACCAATTGGTTTCAAGTCGATTGGATATTTGATTTCAGTTTTGTCACCTTCTTCAGATTCCAAATACAATTTTGGTAAACCACCTGCTTCATCTTCTTCGATGATTAATGTACCATCGTATTCAGCTAGAATAGCACAATCTTTTGGTTTTCTACCTTCAAGTAATTCTTCTACTTTTGGAAGACCTTGAACGATATCACCTGTTTTTTGTCTTTCGTATACCAATGTAACAAGCATATCACCACGTAGTACCAAAGAGCCTTGAGCTACTTGAAGCATTGTACCTGGGCTGATTAAGTATGGACGACCAGTTCTGATTACAATTTCTGATTTTGTAGCGCTTACTACTTGACCTGAAACCGGAGCTCTATCGGCTTCATCTTCTGTTAACAAGTCATCTTGTTTAATGAATTGACCGGCTTTTACAACTGCTTTAGCTTTTACTTTAACTTTTTCTTCGTAGTTATCGCAAACTAATAACAATCTTCTAGCATCTTCACTTTCATTTTTAATTGAAGCGACACCATCGTTTAAAGCTAATACACAAGTTTTAGCAACCGGTGTTTTTGGAGCGATAGTTTCACCATTCTTAACCAATAATTCAGTTTGTAATGAATCATTTAATTTAGAATTACCTTCAAGTTCACGACGTACAATCAATTTGTCAAGAACAACAATTTTCAATTCACCCTTTTCATCAAGTTCTACCATACCTTTTAAGTGAGATAAGTAGCCTTGCATTTGAAGAACTAAACTTGTTCTAACTAAAGTTGCACCGTCTAAGTTTCTAACTCTAGCACCGTCTTTATATTGTAATTGAGTTACAGGAACGATATCAATTAATTCATCTGTTGAATCGAATTTAACTGAAACGTCTTTTGGTTCAATTTTAATAACTTGAACAGGTCTTACTAAGATTTGGATTGGTTGATTTGCAATGTTATCTTCTTCGATATTCATTGTAGTATCAATTTCTTCATCTAAGTCTTCAATACCCAAGTCATCCATTTCAGAATCCATAATTGTTACGATTGAAGTTTCTTTAGCTTTAATACCATCTGCAATCAATGTACCTTTCTTGATAACTTCGCCTTCTTCAACTTTCAATTCTGAAACATTTGCTAATTGGTGAATTTCACCAGGTCTGATTGTTACTTCGTGAATAACATCATTGTATTCTTTAATTTCAACAATACCATCTAAGTGACAATATACATCTTTTACAATTTCAGTACCTGCTGTAACGTGAGTACCTGATTCAACCATTTTTAAAGTTGATTCTTTGTTCAATTGGTGAACTTCTTCTGGGATGAATACAACGTCACCTGCTTTTGTAATGATTTGGTTTTCATCAACTTCAACATCGACGTATTTAATTTCACCTGAAGAAGCAACTGAACAATCATCACTGATTAATTCAGCGATAATCATACCGTTTTCAACTGTTGTATCAACCGGAGATTTAACGATATATTTTTCACCAGTTTTATTAACTGTCCAAATTTGTTCTTTCTTTGTTTGTTCAAATGAAGCATTAGAAGGAGCAATTGAAGCGATTACAATTGTTAATTCTTTACCTGAAACAATTTTCTTAATCTTTTTACCTTCAAATTTAACTTCTTCAATAACTAGGTCTTCACCAACTCTAACTTCACCACCGTGTTCGCAGATAGTTGAAGTTTCAGCAAGTTTTTCGCCTTCTTTAATAGCTTGACCGTCTTTAACTTGAACTTTTGAGCCACCTGGCAAGTTATAAACATCACCACCAAGAACCCAAACAACACCGCTTTTGTTAGCTGTTCTAGAAACGTTACCTTGTCTATCTTTCTTTTCATCTGCTGTAAAGTCTTGGTAAACAACTTCGCCTGATAAATCAGAAGTGATATCCTTTGTAGCTTTTTCTGTTAAACGAGAACCATCCCCTTGTGATACTGGTTCGTAAATAGCAATGTTACCACCTTTAGCAATTTTATCGCCTTTTTGAACCATAATTCTTGCACCTGTTGGAATATGATATTTTTTAGAAGATTTAGCACCTTTTACTTCAATATCAAATTCTAACATAGATTTTTGAACTACATCACCGTGACGAGTTCTTTCTTCTTGTGTTTTACCCTTCAAGTCTGTTACAACTTCACCAGCTTCATCTGCTGTAACATATTTCATAGCACCAGAACCTTTGAATACACCACCTGTGTGGAATGTTCTCATTGTTAACTGAGTACCGGGTTCACCGATTGATTGAGCGGCAATAATACCGATTGATTCACCAACATCAACTAATTTTTGAGTTGTCATTGCCCAACCATAACATTTTTGGCAAACACCATATTCTAATTCACAAGTTAAACCTGAACGAACATCTAGACCTTCTTTTTCAATATCGGCCCAAACTTTTTCGTCCATACGTTGAATTTTCTTGATGTCTTTTCTATCCAACGTTGTGTTATTTTCAACAACAACTTTGCCATCAGCATCAACGATATCTTGTGCAATAGTTCTACCTAATAATCTATCAATTAATGGAACAATACAAGTATCACCGTCATAAATACCTCTCAATTTGATATGTTTTTTACCGTGGCAATCGTGGTCACGAATAATAACATCTTGAGCAACGTCAACCAAACGTCTTGTTAGGTAACCAGAGTCGGCTGTTTTCAATGCTGTATCTACCAAACCTTTACGAGCACCATATGATGAAATGATGTATTCAGTAACTGATAGACCTTCTTTAAAGTTTGAACGGATAGGTAAGTCGATGATTTGACCTTGCGCATCAGCCATCAAACCACGCATACCAACCAACTGTGATACTTGTGACAAGTTACCTCTGGCACCTGAGAACGCCATCATGTAAACTGGGTTCAATCTGTCGAAGTTTTTAACTACTTGTTCTGTCAATTTGGCTGTTGTTTCAGACCAAGTATCAATAACCTTTGTATATCTTTCTACTTCTGTGATTTCACCTTTCAAGTATCTTTTTGTTGATTTTTCGATTTCTTCATCAGCATCTTTCAATAATTGAGCTTTGATAGGAGGAACTGACAAATCTGAAATTGAAATTGTTACGCCTGATTTTGTAGCGTAATGGTAACCTAAGTTTTTCAAAGTGTTAGCCAATGTTGCTGTTTTTGCACCACCGAATTCAAGATAGATTTGTGCAAGTAAGTTTTTCAATGCACCTTTATCCATTTGCTTATTTATGAAATCTACTGTTTTCTTTTGTGTTGTATACATATTTGTCATTTTTTATTTACCTTTATTAATTATAAAACTGCGTTTCTTACTGCTTCATTGAAAATAATTCTACCTGCTGTAGTTTCAATACGTTTGCCGTGTTCATCTCTTACATAGATTTTGTCGTGTAAGTCGATTACATTAGCTTCTAAAGCGGCAATAGCGTCTTGGAAGTTGTAGAAGTATTTTGAAGGTACCATATTTTCATCTTTAATAAGAGTTAAATAATACATACCCATAACCATATCTTGAGATGGTGTGATAATAGGTTTACCTGTTGCCGGAGCTAAGATGTTGTTTGTAGCTAACATCAACATTCTAGCTTCAGTTTGCGCTTCAATACTCAATGGTACGTGAACAGCCATTTGGTCACCGTCAAAATCGGCATTAAATGCTGTACATACTAGAGGGTGTAATTGAATTGCACGACCTTCAACAAGTTTTGGTTCAAACGCTTGAATACCTAATCTGTGAAGAGTAGGGGCACGGTTTAACATTACTGGGTGTCCGTCAATTACCTCTTCTAAGATATCCCAAACGATAGCTTCTGAACGTTCAATTTTCTTCTTAGCTGATTTAATATTTTGAACATAACCACGTTCGATTAATTTATTAACAACGAATGGTTTGAATAATTCGATTGCCATTTCTTTTGGTAAACCACATTGGTTCAATTCTAATGATGGACCAACTACGATTACTGAACGACCTGAGTAGTCAACACGTTTACCTAACAAGTTTTGACGGAAACGACCTTGTTTACCTTCAATAATATTAGATAATGATTTTAATGGTCTGTTGTTTGGACCAACAACTGTTCTACCACGACGACCGTTATCAATTAAGGCATCTACCGCTTCTTGTAACATACGTTTTTCGTTTCTTACAATGATTTCAGGAGCACCCATTTCTAACAATCTTTGTAAACGGTTGTTTCTGTTAATTACACGTCTGTATAAGTCGTTTAAGTCTGATGTTGCAAAACGTCCACCATCCAATTGAACCATCGGTCTTAAGTCTGGAGGAGTTACAGGCAATACATCCATAATCATCCAAGTTGGATCTGTTTCACTTGAAATTAATGAATCTAATAGTCTTAAACGTTTAATCAATTTACCTTTTCTTTGAACTGAATTTACATCGCCAGCTAATTCATTTCTAATTTCTTCAGCCAAGCCTTTAACATCAATTTCACCTAACAATTCTTTAATTGCTTCAGCACCGATTCCAACTTTTAATTCAGAATCTTCGTGTTCAGTGATGTAATCTTCATATTCTTCTTCGTTTAGAAGTTGTAATTTTTTGAATTCAGATTCAGCCGGATCAATAACAACATAGCTGTTAAAGTAAATTACTTGTTCTAAGTCTTTTAGAGTCATATCTAAAAGTAAGCCAAGGTAAGAAGGGATACCTTTCAAGAACCAGATATGAGAAACTGGAGCTGCAAGTTTAATGTGTCCCATTCTGTGACGACGAACTTTTGAGTCTGTAACTTCAACACCGCATCGTTCGCAGATAATACCTTTATGTCTTACTCTTTTGTATTTACCGCAATAACATTCCCAGTCCTTTGTAGGTCCAAAGATTCTTTCACAGAATAAACCATCACGTTCTGGTTTTAATGTACGGTAGTTAATTGTTTCCGGTTTAGTAACTTCACCATAAGACCATTTTAGAATTCTTTCCGGTGATGCGATACTAATTCGTATATAGTCAAAATAATCAATACTTGTTGACATTTATAATTTCTCCTTTTGTTGAGTTTATTGTCTAATTACGTTTGGTTCGGATTATATATCTCCGAAAGTTGTTGGTGTTTCAAAGAAGTTGATATTCAACAATTCTGAATCGATATCTGATAATGTACGTTTTGGAGCAGCTTTTCTTAAGTCGTCCATATCGCTCATTAAGTCAACTTCAATACCGTCTTTCTTAGCTACCGTAATATCCAAACCGATACTTTGTAATTCTCTTACAAGTACTTTGAATGATTCTGGAATACCAGGTCTTGGAATGTTATCACCTTTAACGATTGCTTCGTACGCTCTGTTACGTCCGTTAACATCATCGGATTTGATTGTAAGCATTTCTTGAAGTACATAAGCTGCGCCGTAAGCTTCAAGAGCCCAAACTTCCATTTCACCGAATCTTTGTCCACCGAATTGAGCCTTACCACCTAAAGGTTGTTGTGTTACTAATGAGTAAGGACCAGTTGAACGAGCGTGGATTTTATCATCTACTAAGTGAACAAGTTTCAAGAAGTAAGTTAAACCTACAGCAACCGGTTCATCAAATGGTTCACCAGTTCTACCGTCGATTAAACGAACTTTACCGTCTTCACCAACCCAATCACAGCCTGTTTCTCTGATACCACGTAATAATTCTTCTTTTGTTACTTTTTCAGACATGTTTTTACCATATCTTTCATCAAATGATGGAGCTGCGTAGTAGTCTTTAGTCAAGTAAGATGCTAAACCTAATAAGTGTTCATAAGTTTGACCTACGTTCATACGAGAAGGAACACCTAGAGGGTTCAATACAACATCTACTGGAGTACCGTCTGGTAAGAATGGCATATCTTCTTTTGCAAGAATTCTTGATACGATACCTTTGTTACCGTGACGACCTGAAAGTTTGTCACCTACTGATACTTTACGTTTTTGAGCAATGTAAACTCTGATAACTGTATTTGCTCCGGGTGGTAATTCATCACCTTTTTCTCTGTCAAATACCTTAACATCAAGAACTCTACCGCCTTCGCCGTGAGGAACTCTTAATGAGTTATCTTTTACATCTCTTGCTTTTTCAGCAAAGATTGCTCTTAACAATTTTTCTTCCGGTGGGTGTTCAGATTCACCTTTTGGTGTAACTTTACCTACCAAAATATCATCTGCATAAACTCTTGCACCAATACGAACAATACCACGTTCATCCAAGTGTCTTAAAGATTCTTCTGAAACATTAGGAATTTCACGAGTGATTTCTTCTGGTCCAAGTTTTGTTTGTCTTGCATCAATTTCTAATTTTTCAATGTGAACAGAAGTAAAGATGTCATCGTGAACGCATCTTTCTGATAACAAGATCGCATCTTCGAAGTTATAACCTTCCCAAGGCATATAAGCGATTAAAACGTTTTTACCTAATGAAAGTTCACCGCCGCAAGTAGATGCACCGTCTGCGATTACATCGCCTGCCTTAACCTTGTCACCTTCTCTAACGATTGGTTTTTGGTTAATACAAGTATCTTGGTTACTTCTTACATATTTCATTAATTGATATACATGAGGAATACCTTCTGTATCTCTAATTGTAATTTCTTCGCCGACTACTCTTTCAACGACACCATCGTATTCAGAAACAATCAACATACCAGAGTCTTTAGCTGCTCTGGCTTCCATACCTGTTGCAACTCTTGGTCTTTCAGTAATTAAAAGAGGTACTGATTGACGTTGCATGTTTGAACCCATCAATGCACGGTTGGCATCATCGTGTTCAATAAATGGAATTACTGATGTCGCAACAGAAATGATTTGGATTGGGCAAACACCAACATAGTCAACTTTTGAAGATTCACTCATAACAAATTCTGATCTGTAACGAACCGGAACTTGAGCGTTTTTGAATGTACCATCTTCATTAAGTTCAACGTCAGCCGGAGCACAACGATAGTTTTCATCTTCATCAGCAGTCATATAAACTACTTCATCAGAAACCTTTCCATCTTTTACAACAAAGAATGGAGATTCAATGAAACCATAGTCGTTAACTTTAGCGTGAGTTGCCAAAGAACCAATCAAACCTGCGTTCGGACCTTCTGGAGTTTCAATCGGACAAATACGACCGTAGTGAGAAGGGTGAATATCACGAACTGCGAAACCAGCACGTTCTCTCATCAAACCACCAGGTCCTAAAGCTGAAATACGTCTTTTGTGAGTTAATTCAGCTAATGGGTTGATTTGGTCCATGAATTGAGATAATTGAGAACTTCCGAAGAATTCTTTTAATGCTGCAACTAATGGTTTTGTGTTTAATAAATTTAAAGGAGTAAGAGTTTCACTATCTTGAAGTGTCATTCTTTCCTTAACGATACGTTCAATACGGCTTAAACCAACTCTAAATTGGTTTTGTAACAATTCACCAACTGAACGTACACGTCTGTTGCCTAAGTGGTCGATATCATCAACTGTACCTTCATCATAAGTTAAGTTAATCAAGTATTCGATAGAAGCAACAATATCTTGAACAGTCAAAGTTCTTTGAGAAGCAGGAATGTTCAAGTTTAATTTTTTATTTAATTTATAACGACCTACACGACCGATATCATATTTCTTTTCATCAAAGAAACGAGCTTCAATGATTTGACGTCCACCTTGAGCTGATGCAGGATCACCAGGTCTAAGTTTTTTGTAAACATCAATTAAAGCATCATCAGTAGTTTCAGCTGTATCTTTTTCTAAAGTTTTTTTCAAGAATTCAAAGTGAGTGAAAGATGCTTCCATTTCAGCAACTGACAACCCCATAGCTTTCAATAAAGTTGTAGCTAGGATTTTTCTGTTTTTATCGATTTTAACGTAAACTAAGTCATTAGAATCTGTTTCAATTTTAATCCAAGCACCACGGTTTGGAATAACAGTTGCATTGTATAAACGTTTACCGGTTGGAGAAACTTCACGTTTGAAGTAAACGCCGGGTGAACGAACGATTTGAGAAACGATAACACGTTCAGCACCGTTAACAATGAAAGTACCTTTGTCAGTCATAGTCGGAATATCACCGATATAAACTTCTTGTTCTTTAATTTCACCGGAATCACGGTTTACAAGTCTAACCATTACACGTAATTGCTTAGCGTAAGTAGCGTCGTGAATTCTAGCTTCTTCGATAGTGTATTTAGCATTATCGAAAGTGTAGTTTGGTAAGAAGTGTAATTCTAATCTGCCTGTATAGTCTTTAATAGGAGAGAAAGCAAGTAATTCTTCTTTCAAGCCTTCTTTTAAAAACCATTCAAACGATTTTTTTTGCACTTCAATTAAGTCGGGTAAATAATCCAGATTAGTTGCCGGAATACCCATTGGTGTTTTTCTTTTAGCAAATTGAGTCGACATTAAATTAACCTCGTTCTTTATTCTATTGTGTTACGTACGTCTTAATTTTTCTTTACATTTGGGCTATTTGTATAAAATCAAATGCATGCTAGTAAATCGTAACACATCAAATCTTAGAGTCAATTAATATAAAAAATTGGTTAAAAATATGCTTAATAAAATTTTACAATTAAAAAAACAATCGGGCAAATGGTTTGGTAATCGGGGTTAGACTGTCAACCCCTAAATTTTAAAAAGACATTAAGACAAAAGCCATTTTTAATTAAAGCAATGACAATTGTCTTATTTTTTTGCGTTTAATTTTGAATTAATTTGTTCTAATTGTTTGCGCATATTTTCATTGTTGGTTTTTTCTTGTGCAACAGCTTTTTCAAGAACATCAATTCTAGCCTTTATAGATTCAAAGTTGTTGATATATTCGTCAAATTTGACTTGGAATTCTTGAATAAGTTTGTCTAAATCTTTGACAGCGTTAATCATAGAATAGTAAAGCCAATCAAGTTTTACAGAATAGTATTTTCCGTTTTTGTCTAATCCTAGAGGGAAGGCTTTTCTGTATTCTTGAGCGATAACCCCGATATGTTTTTCGTGAGATTTGTCAGCTTTTAGCGTAAAGTTATAGATATCAAATTTTCTGAAATCTTTTATACCATAATTAACCAAATTAATTTTACGTTTTGAACGTGCATCAGAAGTAACGCTTGTTATCGTTCCATCAACTGAATAAATATTTTTTGCGGCTAAAATCAAATCACTGGCTTTTCCAACACCTGCACCGGCATAGAAATATGCTGTATAAGAAGAGCCTGTAACACTCCAAATACTGTTGTTATTAAAAGAATATTGTCCATTCATCATAGAAGCATAAGGAAAATTACCAAAGCACATTGCCCCAATTCCATTTGCATTTGCACAGGCATATTTACCTATACCAATAGACTCACCTTTGGCTCTATAGCCTGCATGATCACCTATAAAAATAGTTGTTGATTCTGGGCTTTCAAATCCATTAAAACCTTCATCATAATTGGTAGTACTACCTGCATAACTGCCTATGGCAATCATACCAGGAATTTTATTTGAATATCCGGCGTAGTAACCTATCATGATAGAGCCTTCAGGTTCATGACCAATACCAAAATCATCCCCACCAGAACGATTTCTACCCATTCTATAACCGGCAAAAGGTCCTATTGCGATAGTTCCATACATTGAACCGTTATAAGCTTTTTGAGTTGTACCAAAATATTCGGCATTATAATAAAAAGGCAAAGAGTCTGCACCCGCATATGCACCTATCAAAATCAAATTATGGTTTGCATAACCTTTTACATTTGCAAACAAATTATTTCCGGCAAAAGCACCAATTGCAATATCTGAGCTAAAAGCAGTAGAAGAAACAAAAGCCCTGTTTTCAGTACAAATATTTAAAGATGTTGTATCTTCACATGTTGAGCCGGCTCTATTGACACTAGAAAGATAGTTATATCTCCAAGATGTTGCTAAAGTGCCTAAACCAATAGCAATGTTGTTTTGTCTTTCAACATATTTATCTCCAGCTTCAACTGACGGCTTATGAAGTCTTGATGTTATAGAACCAGCAAACTGACCAATATTAATGTTGCCATTATATTTATTCGAATAAATGTTTGGAGATGGACTATCTTCAAATTTAGTTACATAGCCGGAATACCTTCCAAGATTAATATTTGCTCTATGGATATTAGTGTTGCCAACTCCAGCTTCAACAAAATGAGCTAATGAACCTATAGAAATATTATATCTACTATATCCTTTAGCAAAAGAACCTGCATAATAGCCAATACTGATACTACCATAAGCGCTTGTTCCAAAAGAGGAATATGAACCTATATTTATAGAATTATAATTTTCATCACGAGCTTCTACTGAATTGTAATAACCAATATTGATAGAATTATCAAAATTAGGGACAGAAAAACCTTGAGTGCTATTTTTGCTACCGATAGCAATTGTGTGCTCTGCAGAGGCATAAGACCCTAAAAGCACGTCATTACCAATAATGACCGCTTGGGCAGAGTTTTTCAAACCATGAGTACCTATGTTAGAGCCTATTTCAATCTTGCCATAAGGTAGATTTGCTAGACTTGGAGTAGAGTGTGATCTGATATTACGTCCAATGGCAATATTATTGTATCTATCAAAAGCTATTCTTTGAGAATTAGTGTTGCTACCGTTATAGAAACCTATTTGAGATATATCACTATTCTTGTCTGAACCGTTTGATTGAATAATCATTGTAGGATAACTGTAGTTTGTTGGTGCACCACTTGGAATAGCACCGACTGAAACAATACCGTTACCTACGCTTGAATAGAAAATTCCTGACAAGTTAGATAATTTTTTCCAAGGACTGTCATCAGAAGAGTCCGCTTCTGAAGTATTAACAACATCTGATACAGCATGTTTAACTATAGGAGCAGTAACCGCAGCAAGGACACTCATAATCAAAAGCACCATTGTCATTTCGGTTAAAGTAAAAGCTATGTAGTTTTTAGTTGTTTTTTTCTTCATAAACTCTACTTATTCTCCATTTTGTTTAGTATTTCTTTTGTATCATTTAGTTTGTATTGCATTTTTTCTTGTTTTTGCATTGTTGCAGTAACTTTTTGTTCCAATTTTTCAACGTGACGTTCTAAATAAACAAGTTGTTTTGCTTGAGCTAACAAATCTTTGTTCATTTGAGTTAGAGTTTTGTCAATATCTTTTATTGCATTAGCGACAGGGAACAAAATCCAGTCAAATTCAATGCTCAACTTTCCACCTGCAGTTTTAACGACAGCCTCAGGAATATATTTTTGAACCTCTTGAGCAATCAAACCGACATTAACTTTTTTTGTTGCATCAGACTTAAAATTGAAGGTATAAGCATTTAAGTGACGAACTTGGCTAATGCCATATTTTGCTTTTTTGATATTTTCTTTTGCTCTTCTATCAGAAGAGAAAAGAGTCATTGTAGTTTGTCTTGCATAAACTTTTGAGGCATATAACAACAATTTTGTATTCGCAAATTGTGTTGCAGCGCCATTTCCTTGACCGTATCCAGGACCAATAATCATTTGAGGTCTATCGCCAATCATACTGAATTTGTTACCTGTATCACTAACTAATGTAGAAGATACATAAGGAACTATTATGTACTTGTTACTACCCTGAACATTACCACCCATTGTAGACGAACTTTGAGCATATCCGCCCAAAATTACGGAATTTTCCTTTGATGTAAAATAACCTGAAAAATTACCAATTACGATTGAATCAGTCAAATTAGCGTTATGACCTGCATTTCGACCTATCATGATACTATTAGTTGCAGTGCTGTGTAACCCTGCATACGTACCTATTGCTATTGAACGACTACCATTTGCAACATCTGAAAACGGTCCTATAGCAATAGAGTCACTAGAATTTGATTCATACATGGCATAGTATCCTATTGCGATTGTTGATGCAATAGGATTTAAGCCATTTACAAATGTTGATGAATTAGACTTCGCATTTGCATAAGAGCCAATTATTACACTTCTCATAATGCCAAAATTTCTATAACCTGCATAATAGCCTATTTTTACATTTTGCCCATATGATGATACAAGAGATGGGTTATAAGAGAATGTAGCTCCTTCATCATTTCCACCCGCATAAGCACCAATATTGATGTTACTTTCTTTCATTTCATGGTAATCAGGCTTTGTGGTAGAATTTCTTGACCCTGCATAATAGCCAACATTGATTGTATTTGAATAAGAGTTGTTTAAACCGGCAAAGGAACCTATAGAAATGTTCTCTAATTGCATGTCACGACCAGTGTTGCCTGTGATACCATAACCATAATTTCCTGAATAATATCCAATGCTTACGTTATGTCTAAGGTTTTGTGAATATGGGCTAATACTTAAATCGGCTAAAGGCTTGTAGCCCAATCTTCCTGCCATTGCGCCTATTGCAACATTTTCTTGGTTTACAATAGCTTTCATTGTCCAGTTACCTTTGTTTGCATATTTTACAGGTCCGTAGCAAACATTTGAACCGGCACATTCACCGATACTTACGTTTTTATATTCAAAAGAACTGTTGTAAGCTGCATATTTACCAATCGCAATGGTGTAGTCAGCCTCTGGAGTTTTGCTAGAGGCATATTCACCGATAAGAATATTTCTACCTGTACGTGCATCAGAAATTCCAAATCCTGAATAATAACCAATGACTGTGTTATAAGTACCAATGCCGTAAGTTTGGTTTGTTGCAGCTTTTGCACCAATCATTATGTTGTTAGAGCCGTCTAGAGCAACAGAGCCCATATATTTATTTTGGTCATAAAGCACAATCTGCCCTCTATCAGCGGTTGTAGTCAAACCACCTTGATTACGTTGGATTACTACGGCAGGTTTTGTGCCGTCAAAAGCTGTTTTGTAGTCATTTATTTGAGCAGAGGTGTAATTTTTTGTATCAGTACCAATAACAATTTTTTGATCACTGTCTGATATACTAGAGTCGTTAAATATACCTGAAAAATTATCATATTTCCATATATCATTTGTTGAGGTTGAATTGTTTTCTGTAACATTGTATGGCTTTTGTTTTTGTTGCGTAATTGTTGGGATTGTTGCAGCAGAAATTACACTGACGATTAAAAGTACAATCATCATTTCTGAAAGTGTGAATGCTATTAAGTTTTTAAACTTGAATTTCATCTAAGCACTTTTCTCCATTTTTTCTGCCTTTTTGTACGCTTTGTTTATTTGACGTTCTAGAGATTTTCTTTCTTTTTCTAACTGTTTTTGTTCTTTCTCTAGAGTTTTAATCTTTGTAGATAGAGTTTGATATTCTTTTGCATAAGCAACCAAACTATTTTTGCAAGAGTCTACTGTTTTGTCTAATTCTTTTACAGCGTTCAATACTGCGTAGAATAGCCAATCAGGGTTTATAGAATAAGACTCTTTTTTTGAAGTGTCAACGCCTTCTGGCATAATGTTTAGCAAATCTTGAGCAATAACACCAATACGGCGAACATCTTTTTCGTCAGCATAATTGTATTCATATACATTGACGTTTTTCAAATCTTTTAGTGAGTATTTTAAAGGTTTGATGTTTTCTTTTAATGTTATATCACTCAAAGAGGTTGGCTTTGATGCCGGTCCATATAGGTTTGTAGCATCAAATATAATTTTTGATCTTTTATAATCAAAATAAGGACTAACACTTATCGGAGCTATAATCATTTGCCCTTTGTTGTACGAACCTGAAGTAGTATCAATTACGACTTGTGCACCAGAAGAAAGCTTGCTTACACCAGGCCACTCAAATGTTATAATACTAAATGATGGCATTGAGGTCTGATATGTGCTTGAATTTATTGATGCATATTTGCCAATAAACAAGCTTTGCCCTGCAGTTGGTGGTCCACCAATATTAGTACAACTTTTTCTACCAATACAAATTGAATGCACTAATTTTGAAGCTACGCCTTCAGTCTGAGCCTTACTTCCAGACTCATTACCAATCATTATATTGCCATAAACATTCATTATCGTAGTACTGGTAGAATTAGTCTTTGCAGACTTCGAGCCCGCATCATATCCAATAACAACGTCATTCAAAAATTTATCTGATTTTGTTGGACTAGAACAATATACCTTTTTCATATTCGATGCTATTCCACCCGCATAATAGCCTATTGCAACACTAGAACCGACTTCGTTATAACCAGAATATGTACCAATATTAACTACATTAGCAGAGGTAACACAATTTCTAGCTACATCAGCCCCTGAATTTGTACCAATAAAAATAGAGCCCTTATTGTCATTTGTTAGCTTATACCCTGAATAAGAGCCTATAGCAACAACATCACTAACACCCGTTGTCGGAGCATAAAGTGCATGGTCACCTATTGCTACGTGATGATTTGAATAACTTCTATTCCAAGAGCTATTATACTCAATATCCAAAGGCATTGCACCCGCATTTACTCCAATATTTACGCTGTTTGATGTTGGATTTTTGACAGTTCCGCTAAAATTGCTATTAGAATAAAAGCCTGCCAAATAGCCTATATTTACATTATTATCACCAGTCGCCAAAGCTCCCGCTTGATAACCAATATATGTATTATCATTAGAGGTATGGTCCTTAATATCATTATATCCTGCCAAGTAACCTACATATGTGCTTCTATTTATTTTACCATCCTGCATTCTACCCGCAAGATAGCCAATACCAACTGATTGTGTTGTTGCGCCTGTACTTGCAGAACTCAATGCGCCGTAACCAATCGCTACTGAATTTTGAAGAGCATTTGCATACGCCGATTGAGAACCTATCGCAACAGAGCTTATTCTGTCCATCTGAGAAGCTCTTCTCATTGACCAATCACCAATAGCAATGCTTTTTGTATCCGTATTTATATTACCAACTGGAACCAAATAAGAAAAATCAGACAAGGCATTTGCCCCAATAGCTATATTATAGCCCTCACTACCATGGCTCAAAGCTCCCATATAAAGACGACCGGCATTATAAACCTTTTTTCCGTCAGGCGAAACTGTAAACAATATATGTGACTGATTAAGCTCATTTGCTCTATTATTTATGAACAAGCTTGCAGTGCCTGTTGATGGCGTGTTTACATCCGGCGCCATTCCTACTGCCACAAAGTTAGCCGTAGAAATACTCTTAAAATTGGTACCCTTTGTCCATAGGTTATCACCACTAACGGTACCGCCCAACATTGCGCTATCCGGAGCCGTAATAATCGGCATTGTCGCAGCCATAACAACACTCATGACAGTTAATATAACCATCATTTCAGCTAACGTAAATGCAGTTGTTTTATGTATAAAATCTGTTATGCGCACATTTACTCCAGTTTATATTTTCCATTATACACTATTGATGTAAATTATACTAGTCTTTGAATTTCAAATATAAATTTATATTAATCTGCTAAACAACTTGCCTTATATTAATTATTGTTATATCATTGAAGTATTATTTTACAAAAGAGGAATTAAAATGAACAAAAGTCAATCTATGGGCATGTATATAATTCTTGGGATTATGGTGCTTGCTTTTATCTCTATGCTTTTTGCTGGACCTTCTACCACTACAGAAGAATTAACTTACACAAATTTCTTACAAAAACTATCTGCAGGTGATATTAAATCGGTTGAAATGGACAAAGATTTCTTAATCGCTACTCCTAAAGTTCAACCTAAAAAACAAGTTAAAAAAGATTTGCCTATGCTTTATGGCATGCAACAATCATCTGCAACTCTTCAATACAAGGTGCTTACACCTAATGATCCTACTTTAATGAAAAGACTTGAAGAAGCTGATGTCGAAATCGCAGTCAACAAACCTAGTGAATCTGCTCAATTTATGCATGTTCTAGGCTCTTTAGCCGTACCTATCTTCATTATCATTTTCCTAATCATTATGGCTAGAGGTCTTCAAGCAGGTGGCTCTCAAGCAATGTCTTTTGGCAAAAGCAGAGCTAAAATGCTTTTAGACAACAAAGTTAAAGTTATGTTCAAAGATGTTGCAGGCATTGACGAAGAAAAGAAAGAATTAGAAGAAATCGTTGATTTCCTTAAAAACGGCGAAAAATACATAAAATTAGGCGCTAAAATTCCGAAAGGTGTTTTGCTTGTTGGTTCTCCGGGTACAGGTAAAACTTTAATGGCCAAGGCTGTTGCCGGTGAAGCTGGCGTACCATTCTTCTCTATCTCAGGTTCTGACTTCGTAGAAATGTTCGTCGGTGTTGGTGCAAGTCGTGTTAGAGATTTGTTCGACCAAGCTAAAAAACACCAACCTTGTATCATATTTATTGATGAAATCGATGCTGTAGGTCGTCAACGTGGCGCAGGTTTAGGTGGCGGACACGATGAACGTGAACAAACATTAAACCAATTGCTTGTTGAAATGGACGGCTTTGACGAAACAACAAACATTATTGTAATTGCGGCAACAAACAGACCTGACATTTTAGACAACGCTCTTTTAAGACCGGGAAGATTTGACCGACAAATTGTTATCAACAGACCTGACATCTTAGGCAGAGAACAAATCTTACAAGTTCACGCTAAAAACAAGCCTTTAGCAGAAGAAGTTGATTTAAAAATTTTGGCAAAACGTACTCCTGGTTTCACGGGTGCTGATTTACAAAATCTATTAAACGAAGCCGCTTTACTTGCTGCCAGACACAATAAAACCAGAATTTATATGGATGATTTAGAAGAAGCCATTGATAAAGTTATGGCTGGTCCGGAAAAGAAAAGCCGTATCATTTCTGACGAAGAAAAAGAAAATACAGCTTATCACGAAGTTGGACACGCTCTTTTGGCAAAACTTCTTAAAAACTGTGACCCATTACACAAGGTTTCAATTATACCTCGCGGTATGGCATTAGGTCTAACAATGGTTCTTCCTGAAAAAGATCATTTAACATTAAAGAAGGTTCAATTATTGGACAAAATTGCAATGACATTAGGTGGCAGAGTTGCTGAAGAAATAATTTACGGTAAGGAATTCATCACAACAGGTGCCTCTAACGACCTTGAAAAAGTAACACAAATGGCTCGTTCTATGGTTACAAAATACGGTATGAGCGAACGCTTAGGCAATTTGGCATACGGCAAGAGCGAAGATCACGTATTTATGGGACGTGATTTCGGTCACACTCGTGATTATTCAGAAGAAATAGCTGCAGCTATTGACGAAGAAGTTCAAAGAATCGTTAACGAACAATATGACCTTGCAAAAGCATTGCTTGAAGAAAACCGAGATATGTTAGATACAATTTCTCACAAACTTCTTGAAATGGAAACTTTAGACGAAAAAGAATTTGTAGAACTAATGGATCAAGTTAGAAACTCTCGAAGAGATGTTTAAAGCATAAAATATCAAAACACAAAAATGACAAAATAAAAAGCGGTCATAAAGACCGCTTTAAAATTATTACTACCTAAATTTTTAACTTACACTTTGTACTTTCGTACTTTCCTTATTTCTTTATTTCCCTATAATGTTTTATCAAGCTGTGCTTGTGTCAAAATCTTGCCTTTTGTTAACGCCTTTGAGAATTCATGAGAACCGCCAAATACGTCAACCCTTCGACTAAACTTAGATTAGTCTAACAATGCTTCAAGAATTTCTGCATTTTTGTTTGCTACTTGAGTATTATATTTTGTATTTCTGTGAATATATGTTCTAAGTGCTTCACGGATAAGTTCAGAACGTGTTCTGTTTTCGTTACCAGCTACTGCATCGATTTGATCTAAAAATTGTTCAGGCATTGAAATTAAAACTTTAGCCATTGTAAATATCTCCTTTGTGTGTAATAAACCTCGTGCTTATATAAAGTATTTTTTTCTCAAAAAATTGCTTTTTTAAAAAACATGAAGTTTACAAAACTTAACATACTGTTGCAAATTTTTATTTGACACTATTTTAATTCAATATCTTTGATATACCTTGGTCTTGATTTAACTTCCCTATAAACCTGTCCTAAGTATTCACCAATAATTCCCATACAGAACAATTGCAAACCGCCAAAGAATGAAAGTAGAACTACAATTGTAGCCCAACCGCTTGGAGTATTATCCAAAACTATCTTTTCATAAATAACTTCTAAGCCTAAGCCTATTGAGAACAATGCCATAAAGAAACCTAAAACAGCAATTAAACGCAAAGGCATTATACTAAATGAAGTTATACCATTTAGCGCCAAACCTAGTAATGTCATATAGTTAAACTTAGATTCACCGGCTGCTCTTGGTTTTACATCAAAATGCACTATTGCAGTTTTTAAACCTATTTCATTGAAAAATCCTCGCAAAAATATTTGTTTTTCAGGATATTCAGCAAGAATATTAAGCGCTTTTCTGCTTACCAAACGATAATCAGAATGGTTCATTGGAATTTTTACACCTAGCAAATTCATTATTTTATAGAAACAAACTGCAGTTGTTCTTTTCCAAAAAGTATCTGTATCACGGCTGTTTCTGATACCTGACACTATATCTGCACCATTCATGTATTCATCAACAAACTTTTCAATTGCCCATTGATCTTGTTGTAAATCAGCATCGATGGAAACACAGCAATCACAACCTAAATTCCTTACACCTAAAAGACCTGCAATATGAGCCTTTTGATTTCCATAATTTCTAACAAATTTTAACCCTTTTACAAGAGAATTTTCCCCATGCATCTTGCAAATCAGTTCCCAAGTTTTATCTTTTGAACCATCGTCAATTAGGTATATAAAACTATTGTCTTTAATCTTATCTTTTTTTATTAAATAATTAATTACTTCAAACAAGCTCTTTACTGTGTTTTCTACACATAACTCTTCGTTAAAACAAGGCACTGTTATTGCCAAAGTAGGTTTTTCCATCGTATTTCCTTTTTTACAAACTTTTCTATTTTTATATTATAATAATTATGTATTAAGGGCAAGGATATTTTATGGGTAATAAAAAATTTATCTTAAATGCAGATGATTTTGGAATTTCAAATGACATTAACCGTGCCATAGTTGAAGGTTACAACGCTGAAATTCTACATTCAACAAGCCTTTGCGCAAATGGAGATGCTTTTTATTCTGCAACAAATGAAATCATGCCGGAATGTCCAAAACTTTGTGTTGGTGTTCACTTAAATATCATTGAAGGAAAGGCTCTAAACACACCTGATAAACTTACAGAATTGACTGATTCTAACGGCAATTTTAATAATGGGTGGATACAACTTTTATTAAAATCTTTTAATAAAAAATTTATGGAACAAGTTGAAATTGAATTTCGTTCACAAATTGAAAAAATAATTTCTTGTACTAAAGTTTCACATATTGATTCACATGTTCATACACACGGAATTCCAAACATTTTTGAACTTACTTGTAAGCTTGCAAAAGAATATGAAATTCCATATGTTAGAACGCAATTTGAACGTCCTTATTTGACAAATAACATAGGAAAACATCTTAATTTAAAATATCCTGTAAACCAAATTAAAGTCTTACTTTTGGACTCTTTTTCAATGAAAAATAAAAATATAGTTGAAAAATATAGCTTAAAAACAAATGATTTTCTTGTTGGTGTGAGTTATACAGGATTAATGGATAATCAAACAGTTGAGCAAGGTTTGGAGGTTTTTAAAAACGAAGAAAATATCATAGTTGAAGCCTTATTCCATCCTTATCCTAGCCATGTTGATGAATACAAAATAATTAAAAATCAGAATATGAAATTTAAAATCGAAAATTACGGTTTTGATTTTACGACTTACAGAGAGTTAGTTGAAAATAATTATGAAAAAATTCACTAGTTTATTTATCGTTGTTTTATTATTAATTTTATTTGTCGGCTACAATTTATACTCAAAGACTTCTTACAAAGTTTTAAAAGTATATTCACCGTCTAGTATTGCTATTGATTTGAATAACAATGGCAAGATTGACGGTAATGAAACCTTGACTGTTAATGGTGTTGAATGCTTTATATCAAAAGCCAGTGACATGCAAAAAGAATTAGCAGACTCTATTGGTATTGATGAAGAAACTGCACTTGCAATGGGTTATTTTGCAGAAACATACGCAAAAAATTTACTAGCAGAAAAAAGACATGTTAAAATAAAAAACCTAGAAAATGGTAGTGTTGAGATATATTTTGACGGAAAAGACTATGCAAAATTAATTAACACCTCTGCTTATGCTTTAAAAGACGGTAAACCTGTTAATGAACAAGCTTTTAAAAAACAAGTAGAAATAGTTAAAAAAGCTCAATTAAAAATATATAATAACAAAAGCGATAAATATCATCGACTAAATTGCAAGTATGGTCAAATGGCACATGATGCCGTAATTTTACCTAAAAATCAAATTCCTAAAACTGCAAAAGCCTGCAAATTCTGTGAAAATGTAATAAAAAAGACTAAACAACCTAAAAAAGAAGATAAAAACACACAAGAAAAGGCTATCATAAAAAAGATTACCTCACAAAGTTTTAAAATATCTCAAGGTAACATAAAACTTTTCTTAACAGATTTAACAACAAATCTTACACCTCATAAACGCTGTACTACAGATTTTTGCACAACACTTGTAAAACAAATAAACTGTGCAAATTCAAGCATTGATATGGCTTTATATGGTTATACGGATGTTGTTGACGTTACGAATGCAATAAATCATGCAATTCAAAGGGGAGTAAGCGTTAGACTTGTATATGACGTTAATGCACAAAATTCTAACTTTTATCCTGACACATTTGAACTAGCAAAGTTAATTCCTGACAGCAAAGCTGACTATGGAGATTCTCAATATCAAAGTTCAATAATGCACAACAAATTCTTCATTTTTGACAAAAAGACAGTTCTTACAGGTTCTGCAAACATAAGTTTTACTGATCTTTCAGGCTTCAATTCTAACGCTATTGTTTTAATTAATTCTCCTGAAATTGCACAAATTTATGAAAAAGAATTTGAACAAATGTATAACAATAAGTTTCATAATAAAAAATCAAAAATCTCAAACAAAGAGAATATATTATTAGGTGACTCTATTGTTTCTGTTTATTTTTCACCTACAGACAGAATTATCACAGAAAAAATTATTCCGCTTATTAACAATGCACACAAGTATATTTATATACCCGCCTTTGTTATTACTCATAAAAGATTTACTCAAGCACTGATTAATGCAAAAGAACGTGGAGTTGAAATACACGTTATACTGGATGCAACTAACGCTCGAAATCAACACACAACTCATGAATTACTAAGAAAAAATCACATTTTAGTGAAAACTGAAAATTATGCGGGTAAAATGCACGCAAAAAGCATGATTATTGATGATAATTATCTTGTAATCGGTTCAATGAATTTTTCGAAAAGTGGTGAAAACAAAAACGACGAAAATGTTTTAATCATCGAAAATCCATACTTAACAAAGTATTACAAAGATTTCTTTAATTATCTATGGAAGAAAATTCCTGATACTTGGTTGACTAAAAACGCAGCAAGCGAATCTCACGACTCGCTTGGTTCCTGCTTTGATGGAATTGATAATGATTTTGACGGCAAAACTGACTCTGCTGACACAGGTTGCATACCTACAAAATCTCATTAAAGTATTTCATCTTTATTAAAAAAATATGCTTTAGGATGAGCACATAAAGGACAAATCTCCGGTGCATTTTCACTCATAACGTGGTATCCACAATTTGAGCATTCCCAGTAAACTTTCTTTTCTCGTTTAAAAGTTTCTTTATTATTCATTGTTTCTAATATTTTTTCATAACGTTCATTATGAAATTTTTCAACAGTAGCAACTCTTTCAAAGTGTTGAGCTATATCTTCAAAACCCTCTTCTCGAGCAACTTTCGCAAAGTTTTTATACATTTCTGTCCACTCATAATGTTCACTTTTTATTGAAGTTTCAAGGTTTGTTTTTGTATCTTGAATTTCGCCTCCAATCAAATATTTGTACCATATTTTTGCATGTGCTTTTTCGTTATTTCCTGTTTCTTCAAACACCCTTGCAATTTGCTCAAACCCGTCTTTTCTTGCTCTTGATGCAAAATACGTATACATATTTCTTGCTTTTGATTCACCGGCAAAAGCTTCCATTAAATTTTTTTCTGTTTTACTACCTTTAAATTCCATAATTACTCCTTTCTTTTTTGAAATTATAAATACAATAAAAATCAGATAAAATTAGCCACCTATATAGGTTTTAGGGATTATATAAAATTTGACTTGCAAAAATAAAAACTTTTTGTTATTATACATCTAGAGTTAAAAACTAGATTACTTAATTTTTAACTCTAGATAAAATCAATATCAGTTGAATTTTAGATTATTTGTTATATAATAAGTAATCGGAAAGGAATTAAGATGCATAGAAATTTACTACTATTCTTAGAAGAAAAAACAAACGAACTTGCAGGACAAACTGCATTAGGTATGAAAACAAATATAGGCGCTAATGAATTAACTTTCAAAGGAGTTAGTATTTTAGCAAGAAGACTTGGAAGCTACTTGATGGATTTAGGTATTGAAAAAGGTGACAAAGTTGCTCTTTTATCAGAATCAATGCCTGAATGGAGTGCTGCATTCTTCTCTATTATTATTGCCGGAGGTACAGTTGTTCCTCTTGACATTAAACTTACTCAATATGAATTGAATTCAATTTTAAGCGACTGCGGTCCTAAAGTTTTACTTGTTTCAAGCGCATTTTTAGAAACAGGTATTAAAATGAAGGAACAAATTCCATCAATTGAACGCTTAATTATTATTGATGATAAAGGCGCAAACAAAGAATATGAAAGCCTTTACACAATCAAAGATACATCAAGCAACAAAAAATGGCGTCACAGAGGTTTTAACAAAACAGCTCTTATCATTTACACATCAGGTACAACAGGCAAACCAAAAGGTGTAGAAATCACTTACAAGAATATGATTTGCCAAATGGACAGCGTTTCTCAATGCTTCCCATTAACAAAAAATGACAGATTGTTATCAATTTTACCAATGAACCACTTATTTGAATTGGCAGTTGGTTACTTGACATTCTTAAGCTTGGGTACAACAATTTACTACTCAAAGAGTTTAAAACCAAACGATTTATTTGATATTATTCAATCAAAGAAAATCACATTTATGGTTGTAGTTCCTGCTTTCTTAAAATTATTAAAATTGAGCTTGGAAACAAAAATTAACCAATATAGCCCATTTAGAAAATTCTTATATGATATAAAGTATGAATTAGCAAAAATGATTCCGCTAAAATGTATAAGAAGAATGTTATTCAGAACATTCCACAGAAGCATGGGCGGAAAATTTAAAGGCTTCATTGTTGGTGGTGCGCCACTTGATTTGAACGTTGGTAACTTCTTCCAAACAATTGGTATCGATGTGTTTGAAGGTTACGGTTTATCAGAAGCAAGCCCTGTGGTTTCAGTAAATACTAAAGCTGCACACAGATTTGGTTCTGTTGGCAGACCTATTCCAAACGTTGAAGTACGTGTAGACAGTGAAACCGGAGAATTACAAGTAAATGGTCCGACAATTATGAAAGGCTACTACGGACAACCGGAAATGACTCAAGACGTATTTACGGAAGACGGTTGGTTGAGAACCGGTGATATTGCGAAAATTGACAAAGACGGTTATATCTGGATTACAGGTAGAATCAAAAATATGATTGTACTTTCAGGCGGTAAAAAAGTATTCCCTGAAGAAGTTGAATCAGTAATGGAAAAGAGCCCAATGTTTGCAGAACTTTGTGTGTTTGGCGCAAAACGTCAAGGCGGTCAAAAAGACGGTAGCGAAGACGTTGTAATTAAGATTGTTCCAACTGAAGACGTAATTAATGCACATCCGGATGATAAAGATTTAGAAAAAGTTATCATCAAAGAAGTAAAAGAACTTTCAAAACGTCTTTCAAATTTCAAACGTCCAACTTCAATTGTTGTATCAAAAGAAGCTCTTCCAAGAACAGCAACAAGAAAAGTTAAACGTAAAGAAATCAAAGAAGAATACGATAGAAGAAACAACTAAACAACTAAATAAAATAACTAAGCGGGCGGATTGCAATGCAATCTGCCCGCTTTTATATAATCAAAAATAAGCAATAAAAAGTCGTACCACTACCTATCGAATTGAGCAAATACTGACTCCTTGCCTAACACCTCTTGACTAAAGTTATAGCACCCGCAAAGATTGCCTTAATGCTGCTGTGTTTCCACCCTGACATGGTTCGGCAGATTACGCCACCATAATTCAGCCCGTCAACGATATTAAACAATTTATCAATACCCACACAACCCTCACAGTAGGCTCTGCACCCCGCTAAAGCGTTCGGGTCGAGAGGCTCGCTAAACCCCCGTGGAGTACGACTTGAATACATTTTAAATTAAAAATATTTTTAAATCAAGTTAAGCCACTATCTTAACAAACTTAATTAAGAAAAGTATATTAAAATGTATTAATATTTTCCATGCCTGATATTCTATGTGTTACAATGATAGAACACTAAATAAGAGATATATGGTTGCAGATTATTACTAAATTACAGCCGTTACAGTCGAAATAAAACTTATTTATAAAAAAGATTTACACAGTAAATACATTGCTAGGAGATTAAAATGGAAACAATTATCAAACGTGATGGCAAACTAGCAGAATTTGATGAAGCAAAAATTACTGATGCAATTGAAAAAGCTTCTAATATCACAAAAGAATTCGATGCTAAAACTGCTCAACAACTTACAAGAAATGTTATCGGAATTATTAAAAACTTTGTAAGAGAAAAACAATCTAACTTGAAAGCACCTTCTATTGAAGAAATTCAAGATATTGTTGAACAAGTTTTGTTGTCATCTGAATATAAACAAACAGCAAAAGCTTATATTTTGTATAGAGAACAACACAAAAAGTTAAGAGATTTTGCTAATAACGCATCTGTTGATATGACTGATGATTATTTAAAAGAAATTGACTGGAAAGTTAATGAAAACTCTAACATGGGTTATTCAATCCAAGGTTTGAACAACTATATCGCATCAAACATTTCAAAAAGCTATTGGTTAAATAAAATTTATCCAGATAATATTAAAGATGCTCACTTAAAAGGTGATATCCATATCCACGATTTGAACATCTTAGCTTCATATTGCGTAGGTTGGGATTTAAAAGACCTATTAATGGAAGGCTTTACAGGTGTTGAAGGAAAAGTTCAATCTGCTCCTGCAAAACACTTTAGAACAGCATTAGGTCAAATTGTAAACTTTATGTACACACTTCAAGGTGAAGCTGCAGGTGCTCAAGCATTTTCTAACTTTGATACATTACTTGCTCCATTTGTTAGATACGACAAATTAAACTATGACCAAGTTCATCAAGCAATGCAAGAATTCGTATTTAATATGAACGTTCCAACTCGTGTTGGTTTCCAAACTCCATTCTCTAATATCACAATGGACTTAACAGTACCAAGCTACTACAAAGACCAAGGTGTAATCATTGGTGGCGAAATCATGGAAGAAACTTACGGTGAATTCCAAGAAGAAATGAACATGATTAACAAAGCATTCTTTGATGTAATGATGAAGGGTGATGCTTCAGGACGTGTTTTCACATTCCCAATCCCTACATACAACATTACAAAAGACTTTGACTGGAACAACAAAGACCTTGATGGTTTATGGGAAATCACAGCAAAATATGGTATTCCAAACTTCTCAAACTTTGTAAATTCAGACTTAAATCCTGAAGATGCTCGTTCAATGTGTTGTCGTTTAAGAATTGATAACAGACAATTAGCATACCGTGGTGGTGGTTTGTTCGGTTCAAACCCATTGACTGGTTCTATCGGTGTTGTAACAATCAACTTACCAAAAATCGGTTATCAAGCTAAAAATGAAGAAGAATTCTTCAAAATGTTATCAGAAAGAATGTTGTTAGCTAAAGAATCTTTAGAAATTAAGAGAAAATTAGTTGAAAAATTCACTGAAAACAACTTATATCCATACACTAAATACTATTTAAGAGATATTCATGCAAGATTCAAACAATATTGGAAAAACCACTTCTCAACAATCGGTTTAATCGGTATGAACGAAGCTTGCTTAAACTTATTTGATGAAGATATAACAACAGAAAAAGGACACGATTTCGCAATCAGAGTTATGGACTTTATGAGAGCTGAAATTACTAAATATCAAGAAGAAACAGGTAATAACTACAACTTAGAAGCTACACCTGCAGAAGGTACAACATACAGACTTGCAAAATTGGATAAAGAAACTTACCCAGACATTATTACAGCAAACGACGGTGGTGAACCTTACTATACAAATTCAACTCACGTACCTGTAAACTATACAGACGACGTATTTGAATTACTTGACTTGCAAGATGATTTACAAACAAAATACACAGGTGGTACAACTGTTCACGTATTTGCAGGAGAAAGATGCCACAATAAGGAAACAATGAAGAACTTCATTAGAAAAGTATGCGAAAACTATAAACTTCCATACTTCACATTCTCTCCAACATTCAGTATCTGCCCTAACCATGGTTATGTAGCAGGTGAACATGAAAAATGTCCAACATGTGGCGACGATTGCGAAGTCTATTCACGTGTAGTTGGTTTCATCAGACCTGTAAAACAATGGAATAAAGGTAAAAAAGCTGAATTCAAAAACAGAAAAACATTTGATATTGCACAAGGACTAGAAAAGGAATCAGAAAAAGAAAAATGTCTTTTAAACTAGCAGGGTTACAAAAAACAACCTTCATCGATTATCCTGAAAAAATCGCATGTATTGTTTTTACCCAAGGTTGTAATTTCAGATGTGGTTACTGCCACAATCCAGAATTATTTGAAAACAAAGAGCCGGTACTTTCAGTGCCGGCATTCTTTGAGTTTTTAAATAAACGCAAAGGCAAACTAGACGGTGTTGTTATCACTGGCGGTGAACCTACCTTGCATAACAAAGATTTAATTGAATTTATAAAAAAGGTCAAATCACTTGGTTTTCTTGTAAAATTAGACACAAACGGAACACATCCTGACGTCTTACAAGAGCTTTTGAACGAAAATTTGTTAGATTATATTGCAATGGACATAAAAGCGCCTCTTGCGAAATATAAAGAGATTACAAGAGTTGATATTGATACAGATATAATCAAAAAAAGTATTGATATGATAATGAACTGCAGTGTTGATTACGAATTCAGAACAACTATTGTAAAATCTCAATTGTCTTTTGAAGATTTAAGACAAATAGGAGAGCTTATTCAAGGTGCTAAAAGATACTATTTACAGAAATTTTTGGCAACAAAGATTCTTGATGAAAACTTGATGACAGAAACAAGCTATTCAGATGAAGAATTTAAAAACCTACATACTATTTTAGAAGAATACGTTAATTTTGTTGATTATAGGTAATTTATTGACATCATAATTCTATATACCAAACATTCATTTGGATTAATTTTTATTCAAGCATGCCAAAACC
>URRM01000002.1 GCA_900550295.1 uncultured bacterium | reverse complement strand
AAAAAGACTTACTCAAATGAGTAAGTCTTTTTTGTTAGTTACTTTAAAGTTATTTTTTTTCAATTATGCTTGTTGAGCTTTTGCAGCATCTCTTTTATCTAAGTAATCTGTTACTTTAGCACCTAACTTGTTAGCTATAGGAGTAACTGCTACTGGTGATAAGTATCTGTTTATTGAAGAACATACAACTAAGTCGATTGCTGCTTTAGCACCTGTTTTCAAAGTATCAACTTTCTTAGCATCATAACCACGTTTAGCTACTGCTTCACCGAATTTACCGCAGATGTTTTTAGAAACTTTGTTCAAAGCACCAATAGCTGTGTATGTGATTGCTGTTGAAACTGCGAATGTTAAAGCTTGGTTAAGAGCCATTGTAATACGTTCGTTTTTAGTTTTCTTTTTGTCAGTTAAGTTTTTGTAGATGTATAAACCAGTTGTTACAGCTGAACTTGCGGTTGATAAGTGAGCCATCAAGTTTGGAGATTCACCGATTTTTTCCATACCTTTTACGAAAGCATCTGAGTTACCAACTTTACCTAATACAGTTGCAACGCCGTCTGTCATTTTATCCATTGCACCTGTGAATTTAACGTTTTGTGCTTTTGGAGCTACACTGTTAATTGCTGATACGTTCATTATTTTGTACCTCCTTTGAAGCTATCTAAAACGGGACGTTGTGATTCTTGAGCTTGTGCAACTACTGGAGCTTGTTGAGCCGGTGCAGGAGCTGCTTCTTTTTTCTTACCGAATAATGCTTTGTTTACATAACCTGATAATTTAGATGTTAACAATGCTCTTGGAACAGCTAACAAGATATCAGGTCCGAATGATAAAACTTTGTTTACATTCTTTTCTAATGCTGGGTTAGATTTCATTTTTTCAGATAATTTTGGTAAGTATTTATCTGTATTATTCATTACTTTTTTCAAACCTGCTGAGATTGGTTTCATAACTGTAGATGTAATTGCGAAACCAATTACTGCTGACGCAATAGCGTGAGCTGCGGCATTACCTTTGTTCTTTTGTTCTTGTTCATTTTTTGCCGGTAAAGCCATAATTGTTAGAGGTCTCAAAACCCCTGCCATAACTAATGATGAAGCAGCGTTAAATGTTGCTGAGTTTTCACCCGCAAATTTAGCAACTGATTCAAATGCTTTTGAGCTAACTACTTTATCAACCACACCTGTGAATTGAGGTTGAGCGGCTTTTTGCATTGCTCCTACTGGATTAATTGCCATAATAGATACATTTCCTTTATTTCACTAACACACCTATATAAAGTATCAGAAGGAAAAAAAGTTGCTAGTTGAGAGCTTATTTTGTTAACAAATATTTACAATATAGGCTAATCAACATCTATAGGCTCTTTTAAGATACCATCTATAGCTTCCCTTGCAATAAATACAAGCGCTTCTGGAATATTATCTATTGTACAAAGTTGTCTTAAAACATCGACTGTACGCTTGAATACACGTACGATATCGCCTTCTCCGATATCAACTTCATCAATTATTGATTGCCATTCTGCACCGTTTACCCACATTTCAATCAATGGAGCGTAGAAAGAGTTGATATACATAGGTTCTTCGACATTGTTATGCTTTTGAACCTTGTCTACCTTACGTCTTATATCTCTGATTTTGTTCAATGTCTTTCTAACCTTTGGAGATAGAGGTATTTGAGCATAATTATCAAAGCGCATGTCTTCTGTTGTAACAGAGCAAATTACAGCAGAAAGCTCAGCCGGAGTAAGTTCTTCCAGCACTCCTGAGAAAATAATTTCCGCCAAATACAATTCGTTTTCAGAACGTATTTGAGAAACTGTAACACCTCTCTCTGTTGGATAATCATCAACAATATAACCCATGTCAATTAATGCGCCTCTATGACTCATAAACTTGTTCCAAAAAACATCTTTTTGAACCTCTATATCCTTTTCAAGTTTACGTTGTTTTGCAATATAGCGTTCCAGAACTTCTATATCTTTTATGTGTTTTTTATATAATTTACATCTATCACATGTAAATTCTTGCATGCGATGTAATAAATCTTTTGTAGTTTTTTCAAAAGCTAAGAAATCTTCATCAAGTCCACGTTTTTTGTGCTTTTCTTGTTTTCTGATAGTTTTACATGTTTGTCTGCTTGCGACATACATGTTTTTAATCTTGTTATATTCAAGTAAATCAGCATTCGTCAAGCCACAATAACATTTAAAAGAATTCAATTCATCAATAGTTTCTTGATTTTTCTCTTTTTGCAATAACAACGGAGCCAATCTTGTATTAGAAGAGAAGTAGCCAAAACTCTTTAAGATAAGTTGTTTAGCTTCATCAAGATTAAATCTTTGAAGAAGATTTAGAACCATTGAATATCTTGGAGAGAATCGACTTTCTAGATCATTAGCAGGTGACAACACCAAATCGGCAACATCTTGAGGAGATTGGAAAGGTGTTCCAACAATTGTTACATAACCGACTTCATCCATGCCTCTACGACCTGCACGACCTGACATTTGTAAAAATTCACTTGCTGTTAGTTGTCTATGACCGGCATCAGTTCTTTTAGAAATTGAAGAAATTACAGTTGAACGAGCAGGCATGTTAATTCCTGCGGCAAGAGTTTCTGTCGCAAAAACGACCTTAATTAAACCTTTTTGGAATAGTTTTTCTACTAAAACTTTCCACCCCGGAAGCAAGCCGGCATGGTGAGAAGCAACACCGCACATCAAGAAATCGAGATGTTTATTTTTTGCCAAATAGTAGTTTTCAGCAATATATTCATCAACCATTTCTTTAATTTGTTCTTGTTCTTCTTTTGTTACAAGACACAAATTTGCACATTTCTCCATTTGTTCATCGCATTTTTTACGAGAGAATGTAAAATAAATTGCAGGAAGCATGTCTTGTTCTGCCAAATTACGTACAACATTTTTAACAGGGCTTTGAGCCTTTTTATTTCTATTACGACCAAATTGTCTTGGTTCAGGTTTAATCTTGTTATTTAAGGCTCCTGATGGAGTTAAAAGCGGTAATAATTTATAAGGTTGAGAACTGTCATAATAATAAAATCTTAAAGGTACAGGTCTAAAATCCGTATTAACCAATTCACAAGTTGGGTGAACCGAATTAATCCATGCTGTAAGTTGTTCGCAGTTTGCAACTGTTGCTGACAGCGCTACAATTTGAACATTTGTCGGGCAGTAGATAATACTTTCTTCCCAAACAGTACCTCTGTCCTCGTCATTCATATAGTGAACTTCGTCAAGGACAACGTATTTAACATCCTTCAAGTTATCCGCTACAGAGCCTAAGTTTGTACCATAAAGCATGTTTCTGAAAACTTCGGTTGTCATAATAACAATTTGAGCATTACGGTTAATTGAAGTATCCCCCGTAAGCAAACCTACTTTATCATAGCCATATTTTTCTCCAAAATCGTTATATTTTTGATTTGAAAGAGCCTTCAATGGTGTTGTGTAAAAAATTCTAGTGCCTTCTTCTAATGCTCTATGAATTGCGTGTTGTGCAATTACAGTTTTACCGGCACCTGTTGGCGCACAAACAACAACACTTTTACCTTCGTTAATTATATTGCATGCTTCTTTTTGAAAATCGTCTAATTCAAATGGAAATCCGTATGACATTTTTAATACTTCTCCTATCCCTAACAAAAGGATAGCAGATATTTTTGAATATGGCTGTTTTATAAAGGATTATTTACAATTTTGAAGACTTTAAGAGAATAAGGCGATGACTGTAAGTCATTTATAGTTAAATGACATTTTAATTATAATTAGACTAAAGGGTTTAACCCTTTTGCTCCTTATAAACTTAAATAAAAAGCCGATAAGCTAAATAGCTTATCGGCTTAATTCTTTATTAAATTATTGTCAAACTATATTTTATCAAATCCAGTGTATTTTCTTAAAACTTCAGGAACAATAATCGTACCGTCAGCTTGTTGGAAGTTTTCAATAATTGCAGCTACTGTTCTGCCAACTGCTAAACCTGAACCATTGATTGTGTGTACAAATCTTGTTTTGCCTGTTGCTTTTTCTTTATAACGGATGTTTGCACGTCTTGCTTGGTAATCACCAAAGTTAGAACAGCTAGAAATTTCTTTATATGCGTTATAAGAAGGCATCCATACTTCTAAGTCCCAACATTTGTTTGCAGAGAAACCAATATCGCCAGTTGATAAAGCAACACGTCTAAACGGAAGATTCAATTTCTTCAACATGTCTTCTGCATCTTCTGTTAATTTTTCATGTTCATCTTTTGAAGTTTCTGGAGTACACAATTTAACCATTTCAACTTTATTAAATTGGTGAACTCTGATTAAACCTCTTGTATCCTTACCTGCAGAACCTGCTTCACGTCTAAAGCAAGGAGTGTATGCAGTCATATATTTTGGTAAATCATCTTCTGATAAAATTTCGTTTTGATAAATGTTTGTTACAGGAACTTCTGCTGTCGGAATTAAGTATAAATCTTCATCTACACATTTATACATATCTTCTTTAAATTTTGGAAGTTGACCTGTACCTGTCATTGTTGCCGAATTACACATAAATGGAGGTAGAATTTCTTCATAGCCTTGTTTTTCTGTGTGTTCATCTAAGAAGAAGTTAATTACGGCACGTTCTAATTTTGCCCCCTTACCTCTGTATAATGTAAATCTTGATTGTGAAATCTTAACACCACGTTCAAAATCTACAAGATTTTTTTCTTCGCATAAATCCCAGTGAGCTTTGAATTCAAAAACGAATTTTGTAGGTTCGCCCCACTTTGAAACTTCAACGTTATCAGCATCAGATGCGCCAATTGGAGTTGTTTCATCCGGAATATTTGGAGTGTATAACAACAAATTGCGTTGTTTTTCGTCTAATTCAACTTGTTTTTCTTCTAAAGCTTTAATTTCATCACCTAATTTACGTACATCTTCTTGAATAGCATCAGTGTTTTCACCGTTTTTCTTCATCATGCCGATTTTTTGAGATTCATTTTTTCTCTTTGCACGTAACTCATCGGCTTGAGTTTGTATTTGACGTCTTTCTTCATCTACTGCTAATACTGCATCTATCGATAAATCAGGGTTACGTCTTTTTAATAATTCATTAACTTTTTCTGGATTTTCTCTGATTAATTTAATGTCTAACATTCCTAACCTTCTTTCTATATATTACTAATATATATATAAAATACTTTTCATACAACTATATATAAAGAAAAATGAAAACTACGTTAAATGGATGTAGTCTAATCATGTTCAAAGGTATAATATTAATCTATCTTGGAAAAGTAATAAGCAAAACATACTCTATATGGTTGATAACAAACATGTGATTCACATGGATAATAGAGATGTACTTGGGAGATAGGTAATATGATTCACGGAATAAATAATGAAAATAACGAACAATTAGTTAATGCCAGACTTAACGGTCAAAATGGTGTTTCTAGCGTTGTTACAAATCCGATTGGAAATAAAAATCCTTATAACAAAGAAACTAAGTTCAATCTTGTTGATGTGAGCGACATTTCTATGGATGCTGTTAAAATCTTCCAAAGAGAACAAGACGTAAGAGAATTTACAAAACTTGCTTTAGCGGGCATGGATGACGAAGAAACTTACAATCAACAAGTTGAAGAATTATTCTCAAAAGGTGTAGTTGATCCGTTTATGGTTGATGATACAGATACTTTAGCTCAAGATTTGGCTAGTAACGAAGAATTTTTAAAGGATATTGATTTTAGCATGTTATAATCTTTTTAGATTATGGATAACTCGGAAGCTAAATCACATATCATAAATAATAACGAAGATACTCAAGGCGATTTGGCTCAAATCGCCGAAACTCTTTACAAAGATAAAGAATATGAAAAAGCATTAAAAATGTACACTGATATGCTTTTGTATTCAACAGATTCTGATTTATACGTAAAAATGGGTAACTGCCTAGATAAACTTGGCAGAACCGATACTGCGATTGAATATTGGCAAAAAGCTATTGATATTGATTCTTCAAATTCGAACGCTTTTATTAATCTTGGAAACCACTATTACGCAAGAAACAAAATTGAACTTGCCATTTCAAATTGGATGGCTGCGCTTGTTTCTATGCCGGAGGAACCAACTGCAAATTTAAACCTTGCTATCGCTTACACAATGAAACAAATGACTACAGAAGCTTTTAAGTATTACGACAGATACTTAAAATACGCTCAAGACAAAACAAGTGACAAGTACAAAGAAATTCGAGCTCAAATTGAAAAGAATAAAAAACTTGCAAACGATTATTTAAAACTTGGAGTTCAATATCAAGCGACAGGAGATAAATTATCAGCCTTAAAATGTTACAAAAGAGCAAGTCTGTATTATCCTAATTTTTCAAAAATTCAGTTGAACATCGGCTCACTTTATTATGCAGATAAAAATTATGAAGAAGCCTCAAAGTATTGGACTAAAGCTATGTATTTAGATCCAAATTACCCAAAAACAATTTCTAACCTTGCGGTTTGCCACGATATGCTTAAACAATTCGATTATGCATATTGCTATTATACAATTTTTGCATCTTACGTAATAAATCAGCCGGAGGATTACAACAGAGTTATAACAAGATGTCATAAAATTAAACCGTATTTGAATGAAAATCCGCTTTTGATTGAAAATCACATTCTTATTGCAAAAAATGCGTTTGCAAATTGCGATTATTCGAAGGCAATAAGTGAGTTTAAGAATTACATTATCTTAAAACCTCAAGAACAAGAGGTTTATTTGGAACTTGTTAACAAATTGGAACAATATTTGAACCCGGACAGAGTTATGATTGATGCTTGTAGCGACAAGGGCATAAAGCTTATGGGTGAACATAAATTTAAAGAAGCACAAAAATACTTTGCAAGAATCTTAGTACTTGCCGACAGTGGCTCAGCAGATTATGCAAATGCAAGAAGAAAATTCGGAATATGCTTACAAAACTCTTAATCATACTTTATCATAATTACAAACTTGCAAAAAAATTCATTTTTACAAGAATTTTACGCAGAAAATATTACAGAAAAGGTCACTGTCTTTGCTGTGGCAGATGTTGTCAGCATATTTACGTAAAACACGGCAAAAACATGGTTCGAGATAGAAAGCAATTCGAAAAGCTTCAGCTATTACATAGATTTTACACATATTTGGACATCGTAGGCGAAGACGAATCCGGATTAATTTTTACATGTAAAATGTTAAAAGACAACAAATGTTCAATCCACTTAACTCGTCCTCCAATCTGTAGAAGATACCCTCAAGAAGAACTTGTAATGATGGGTGGAGCCTTGTCTGAAGGTTGCGGATATCGTCTTGAACCGATATTAACATTTGAAGAAGTTTTAGAAAATGTAATGAAAAAATCTTAAACATTTGACATGCCATAAATCTTATTGTCTAATTATAATAAGTAATTAATTGGGTAGGAAAATGTACATAAAGCAACTTGAAATTGATAATTTTAAGTCTTTTGCACGAAAGGTTGATATACCTTTATTAGAAGGGTTTACGACCATTTCAGGACCAAACGGTTCAGGCAAGAGCAATATCATAGACAGTATTCTGTTTGCTTTGGGGTTGGCAACAACCCGTAATTTACGTGCAGAAAAAGTTTCCCACCTTATTTCTACCTATACAAACCGTAATGATGCTTATGTAAAAGTAACATTTGGCGGGATTGAAAATGAAGCAGATTTTTCAATCGCAAGACGCCTTAGAAAAGCCTCTAACGGTCAATATTTGAGCACTTATTTTTTGAATGACAGCGTTTCTACCCTAACTGACATTCATGCTTTATTAGAAAAATACAACATCACTCCAAACAGTTACAACGTAATTATGCAACTTGATGTAATGAGCATCACAAACTGTACAACAATGGATAGAAGAAAAATTGTTGACGAGATTGCCGGAGTTGCAGACTTTGACCGTCGTATAGAAAAAGCAACTGGCGAACTTGACGTTGTAGAACAACGTGTTGAAAAAACTCAATTCATTTTAACTGAGGTAGAAGGCAGACTTCAACAGTTAGAAGAAGAAAAAGAAGTTGCACTTAAGTATCAAAAATTGAGAGATGAAAAAGCTTCATACGAAAGTCAAATTAATGCAGTTCGCTTTTTTGACTTAAAACGTAATCTTGAAGCTGCTCATGAAAATATTTTAACCTTCGGTAAAAAGAAAAAAGAAGCCGAAGTAGATTTGAAAGATACTTCTGAAAAATTAAAACTTATCAAAGAAAAATATGATGAAGTACAAAAAGAAGTTAAAGAAAAAGGTGAAGACAGACAGCTTGAATTAAAAGCTAAAGCTCTTGAATTACAAAGTACAATAAATCGTAAAAATGATGCAATAACTCACGCAGACAAGCAAATTTCTGACGGATTAAAATCAATTGAAAACGCTAAAAGTGGTATTGAACAATTTAAGAAAAAAATTGATGATACAAAGTTAAGTATTGAACTTAAAAATGATGAAATAAACATTATTGATAAGGATATTGCAGAAAATCAAGAAAGTTTGAACAAAATTCTTGAAGAAATGACAGGTTTAAACCAAACTGCAGACCAATACATTGAACGTAGCAAGTCTTTACGTAGCAAAAAAGAACATCTTCAAGAAGAAGCAAACAAATTATTGCAAGAAAAAGTACCACTTGAAAATGATTTAAAAAATCTACGTGAAAAGCTAAGTAACGCAAAATTAGAACTTGAAAGATTGGAAAAATTCAAGGATGAATTTGAAACAAATAAAGACAAACTTCAATTAGAGGTTGATAATTTAACAAAAGAAATCGAAGATTTAAAAATTGTTCAAACTAAGTTGATGAACGATATCACAACAAACAAAAATGACTTAGAAGAAACTAACTTTGATATAAACGCTATTTACAAAAAGATTACGACTCTTGATGCACAAAAAGAAGTACAAAGAGCCTCTTCAAACTATGCGGTTGAGTACGTAATGAATTCAAACGTAAAAGGTGTACACGCACCATTGGTAAAATTGGGAAAAGTTGACAAAGAATATGCTCTTGCCTTAGAAACAGCGATTGGCGGAAGAATGGAACATATCGTAGTTGAAAACGAATATGTTGCATCAAGTGCTATTGAACTTTTAAAATCAAGCGGTGCAGGTCGAGCAACGTTCATTCCATTGAACAAAATCAGAAAAGCACCTGCAAGCTTAAATTTGCCAAAAGAAAGCGGTGTAATAGATTTTGCAATCAACTTAATTGATTTTGATGATATCTATTTAGATGCATTCTTCTATGCTGTTGGTGAAACTCTTGTTGTAGAAAACGAAAATGTAGCCAGAAAATTAATGGGTAAATACCGTATGGTTACACTTAGTGGTGAAATCTACGAAAAAACAGGTTCAATCACCGGTGGTAAAGCTAGAAAAACAGGTCCTAAATTCAGCCAAAATGACGACACTGAACTTGAAAAATTAAAAATCAAACAAACAGAATTAAAACAAAAGTATGCAAAACTTGAACAAGAACGTGCAGAAATTGAAGATAAACTTACAAAAGTTCGTCACGATTATTCAGAAACAACAACATCTTTATCAGAAGCAAAAGCTGATTTACGTCAACTTTTAAAAGAAGCTGAAGAAACAGATGCAAGAATTGAAGAAGGTCGCAACTTTATAAAGACTGAAACACCAAACACTGACAGAATTTCAGCTAAATTAGACAAGCTTGAAGCAAAAGATATGGAATTGCAAACAACAATTTTAGATATTCAAGCGGAAATTGATGAAGTTGAAAAACTTTTAGACAACGATGCTTTAAAAACATTGAAAGAAAAAACTGCTGAATTTGAAGATAACATTAAACGATTGAACCATGATAAACTTGTTGCACAAAATGATATCACTGTTGCAAATAAAGAAATTTCGTTTAATGAAACTCTTATTAATACTCGTGAAAACGATATTAAAGAAACAGAAAAGAAAAACAAAGGTTTAGCCGAAGACAAAGTTCGTTTCAAAGACGAAATTAAAGTTGTTGAAGAAGAATTGGCTCAATTGAATGTTCTAATTGAAGAAATTTCTGAAAAACTAAAAGAACTTCAAGCAGAACGTGACAAAATTAACGACGAATTAATGGAGCTTGAAAAATCTAAGCACATTAAAGAATCTGATATTGAAAAAATCGGTGAACAAATTGAATCCTTCAAGGCTCGCAGACGTGAACTTGAACCTCAATTAGAATCAGCAAAACAAGAACTTGAGTCAACAGGCGTAAACGTCAATGATTTGGAGCCTTCAACTATTTCAATAGATGAAATTAACGTAAAAATTCAAAGATTACAAAAACGCATGGATGAACTTGGTGACGTTAACATGCGTGCTATTTCAGACTTTGAAAGAGTTTCTGCCCGTCAAGCTGAAATGAAGGAACAAATTGAAACTTTAGCAAACGAACGTAAAGCAATTCTTGAAAGAATGAGCGGTTATGAACAATTGAAAAAAGAAGCGTTTATGAAAACATTCAATAACTTGAATATCCACTTTAAAGAAGCGTTTGCAAACCTTGCTGAGGGTGAAGGTTCATTAGTTCTTGAAAAACCTGAAGAACCATTCGAAGGTGGTTTATCAATGAACGTTCAACCGAGAGATAAAAAACTTCAACGTTTGGAAAGTATGTCAGGTGGCGAAAAATCAATTACAGCATTGGCATTTGTATTCGCCATTCAAAAATATTTACCGGCTCCATTCTACGCATTTGACGAGGTTGACCAAAGTTTAGACGGTATTAATGTTGAAAAATTGGCAAATTTAATCCAATCTCAATCAAAAAATACGCAATTTATAGTAGTTAGTCACAGAAAACCTATGATAGAATCAGCTAATAGGACAATTGGGGTTACTCAAAAAGAAAAGGGTATCACTAAAGTAACCGGAGTAAAATTAAGAGATTAGTAATATGACAGAAGCATTCAAATTAGATAATATAGAACAAGAAAAATCATTTCAATCTGAAGGTATTGAGATTTTAGTTCAAATGGCAAAATCAGGTAAAATCGATCCTTGGAACATTGATATTGTTGATGTTACAGACAAATATCTTGCACACCTTTTTGAAATGAAAGCTCAAAATCTTAGAGCTACAGGCAAAACCTTCTTGTTTGCATCAATACTTTTAAGACTTAAATCTAACGTTCTGGAAGGTAATGATATATTTGATTTTGAAGACGAAAATCAAGACGATTACGAATTGACAGACGACGAAATTATTGATAATTACGAACCGCCAACAAACAACGTAATCTCATTTAATGAAGTTCTTCAACGTCGTACGAGCGTAAAAATCAATCGTAACCGTACAGTTACATTGAAAGACTTGATTAGACAATTAGAATTTTATGAAATGTTAGAGAAAAAACAATCTCTAAAACAAGCACATGAACGTGCCAAAAGACGTGTTAGAAATTACGCAAACTTGTCCGCAGAAGACATTGTTAACTTGGCTCACGAAGAGTTTATTGAAAATTCTGTTCAAGCTATTCAAGCTAAATTAGAAAAAATATTTAATAAAGAAGAAAAGATTGAATTACACGAACTTGTTTCTATTGGAATGAGCAAAGTTACAGCATTTATTGCATTATTATTCTTAACAGCAGAAGGAAAATGCGATTTGGAACAAGATGAATTCTATTCAGATTTATATGTGGTGAAGGCATAATGGAAAAGCTAAAAGCAAGAATTGAAGCGGTTTTATTCACAACCGGTAAAGCCCTACAAACAAGCGAAATTGCAGAAATATTAGAAACAGATAATGACAGCATTGAAGAAGCAATGCTTGAACTTATTATGGATTATTCATCACGAGAAGGTGCTTTAGAAATTGATGACGAAAACGGTTATATTCTTCAAGTAAAAGCTGAACATATGGACATCGTTGAAAAACTTTGTCCTGTAGATTTAAAACCTGCTGCACTTAGAACTCTAACAGTCATCGCATTAAAAGAACCTATCAGACAGTCATATTTAAAAGAAATTCGTGGTGCAAATGCTTATGAACACGTTAAAGAACTTTTAGACATGGGTTTAATCTCACGTCACAAAGACAAAAACGGGCGTTCATTCAATATTAAAACTACACCAAAATTTGCAGAATACTTTAAACTTAAAGGCGATGCAAAAACACTTGCCCGTATTCTTGAGGTTGATAAAGGTATCACTGACGAAGACGAACCTACTGCAATCCTACCGGAACCTTCTACTGACGAAGAAGCTATTTAATTTCTGCGTTAACACGTTCAAACACGATTTTAGGATTACGTAAATAGCAAGTATCTCTGTCCTTTGAAGCTTGCTCACAAATCTGCGCAAAAACATTATCAATATCTTTTATTGATTTTCCGTTTTTAATTAAGTTTGTTAACACATATTTAATACCGGTTACCGGCAAAAAATGAGTTACAAAGTAAACCAAACCGCCGTTGTTTCTTGATGCACGTTCTATATACTTTTCAGTAAGAGCAGTTGAAAAGACCACATCAATATGCTCAAAACATACATCTCTAAGTTCATTGATAATCTCTTCACAAGCATAATCAACGGTTGGAACGGTGTAACCAACTCGGCACGGATTGTTTCTGACAAAAATGCAAAATTGGTTTTCTTGCATTTCATTATCATCTAAAATCCTTACAGGAGGGATAATGTAGCCACATTCCTCAGCTATATCATCTCTTAATTGTGTAATCCGTTTACACAACTCTTCGCCAAATTCAACCAGATCATTTCCAACTCTTATTGACAATTCATCAACTGTCAAATCGTCAAATAAGTTATCTATTTGGTCAAATACTGACGGTTTGGATTCTTGTTTTCTATTTAGTTTTAATAATTTATTCAATATTTCCATCATACAATCTTATTAATAAAATTATTTTGAAAGTCAACTTTATTTCCGGCATGGACAAATATAAATAAATTTGCCCTTAATATTATTACATGGTATAATTTTTGTATGATTAATGGGATTAACGGTCTTTTTAAGACAACACAAAATCGTCTGATTATATTTGGGCTACTATCAACAACGATAGTAATGGTTTGTCTTACATGCTTTGCCGTTACTAAAATTCATAAAAATTTAGATGTCGGATATAAAAACTTCGGTCAAATTATATCTAAAACTCTTGCCATTGAATCAGTTGAGATTACTAAAGATATTCCAGAACTTAGCAAATATGACACTTTGCGCTCACATTCGCTGTCAATCTTAGGTAGCAACGACGATATCGCATTCATTGAGTTTAAGGCTCAAGACGGAAAAACTATTTATTCAAGTAAAGAAGATTATGCAAACAGAGCAAATCATGCAAAAATTGTTGTAAGTTCACCTATGCAGCTTAAAAACGGTATTGAATCTAAAAACGTAGGTTCTGTAATCGTTGGACTTTCAGGAACTATTATTTCTGCAATTACAGACACAACAACAACCTCTTTGATTATGGTATTTGCCTTAACTTGGGGTTTAATCGTACTTGTTATGCTTGCACAAACAATTCTTTCAACTAAGGAATTGAAGGTTCTTCAAGACGGCGTTAAAAAGATTTCTTCAGGAACCTTCGGGGTTAAAGTTGAATCTCAAGGCATGACAAAGGAAGTTAAGCAATTATTTGATGCATTTAACGACATGTCTACAAAACTTCACCAATTTGAAGAGCAAAACATCGGTCAATTGACTTTAGAAAAAAATAAATTAGAAGCGGTTTTGGCTTGTATTGCAAACGGTGTTGTTGTTTGTGACAACTACGACAACATTATTTTGGTTAATGAACACGCTCAACAATTATTAGACGTGAAACCGAACGAAATTTTGAAAACTAAAATTCAACAATATTGCGATACAAACGGCGAACTTTGTTTCAAAGACAGAATCGAACAATTTAAAGATACACCGCTAGACGTTATGGAACAACGACCTCTGGCATTTAACATTGAAGTAAATCAACGAGTTATCAAGGCTGTAATGTCGCCTATGTTCTCTGTAAACAGAGATTACGTGGGCTATATCATTGTATTAATCGACGTTACAAAAGAAATTGAAATGGATAACTTGCGTTCACACTTCATTTCGAACGTTTCCCACGAGTTAAGAACTCCTGTAACCGTTCTTAGAAGCTATATTGACACTCTTTATAATTACGGCAACGATTTTGATTTTAACACTCAAAAAGAATTTATCGGCGTAATGAATCAAGAAATTATCCGCCTAAACCGTATGGTTAATGATATTCTAGACTTTTCACGTTATGAATCACAAAACGTAAAATTAGAAAAAACAAAACAAGACATTATGCCTGTAATTGAAGATGTTGTAGATGAAATGAAGGTTCTTGCAAATGAACATCACTTGACTATTTCGGTTATGAAAGAGCCTGATTTACCGGAAATACCGTTCAATAAAGACAGCATCAGACGTGTTATTGCAAACATCGTGTCTAATGCGATTAAATACTCACCTTACGGAAAACGTATTAAAATTAGAGCGGAACGTGCCAGAGTTGGCGATTACGTAGAAGTTAGCGTAGAAGACCAAGGTCAAGGTATAGCACCTGAATATCTTGAAAAAGTTTTTGACAGATTCTTTAGGGTTGAAAACAATACTCATACAATAAAAGGTACGGGACTTGGCTTGCACTTAGTTAAAATTTCAGTTGAAAAACATCACCAAGGACAAGTTTTCGTTAACTCAAAAGTCGGTGAAGGTTCAACATTCGGGTTCAGATTACCAATCAATCCGCCAAAAGTTGAAGATGATGCGCCTCAAGACGAAATGCCTAAAAAAACAGAAGATGAGGTTCAAGAGGTAAAAGAACTGGCTTCTTCTAACAACGGAAATGACGGTTGGGAAATATCATTTGAAAAGAGATAAAAAAATGTTCTAAAGTCATTTGAGCTATAGAACATTTTTATTGTTAAATTATAAATTATGAATTAGATTTTGTTTTCTTATAAAGTATCACGCTAAAAATCATAGCTAGTGTTATCATTACAAGGCTTGCGATTGTTGCAATGTGAATTGAGCCAATGTTTAGCGCACTATCTAAGCGCATTGGTTCAATTATTAGCCTTACTATTGAATATAACATCACATATGAGGCAAAGATTAAGCCATCAAATCTAAATTTTAGTTTTCTGACAACAAAAAACAAGATCGCTAAAACAATCAAGTTCAAGAAACTTTCATATAAAAATGTTGGTTGAAAATATGAAAATTGTTCATAACCTTGCACACGAGCTGAAACAGGAATAAACACACCAAAAGTATTTGTAGGATGTCCGTATGCCTCTGAATTAAAAAAATTTCCCCAGCGTCCTATTGCTTGAGCTAAAATCATTCCGTATGATGCAATATCAGCTAATATCAAAATCGGAAGTTTTTTCAGTTTTGCATAAATTGCTCCAAATAAAAAACCACCCAAAATTCCACCTTGAATTGATATTCCGCCTTCTCTAAAATTTAAAATTTCATCAGGATTAGCTGAATAAAAATCAAAATTCAAAATACAATAATAAATTCTTGCGCATAAAAAACCGATTAAAAGTCCGACCGTTACCACATCATAAAGAACATCAGCATCCACAGATTTATAAAACTTTTTGGCAATTAAATACGACAGACTAAACCCGCATAAAAGTGCCAATGACATACAAATGCCGTAATAATAGACGTTAAACCCGTTAATACTAAACGCTATTGATGAAGGTGATTGAAAACTAATCATTAGTTTGAATCAGCATCTAGAGTCATAATTTTATCTTGAAGGTCTTCAATTTTTGATTGAACTTCTGCTGTATCATTAGCTGTAGCAGCCAATTCAATATATTTATTGTAACAATCAATAGATAAATTATAATATTCTTTTACTTTTGTTATTTCATCATCAGTTGGTTTGTATGCATCATCACCATATGATTGAGCAGTTGGCTTCACATCGTCTTCATCGTCTGAATTTTCTTGTTCTTCTTTTTGTTGTTTTGTTTCACCTGCATACAAATCTTTTGCATAGTTTTCATACATTACCGCCATTGAGTAGAAAACATCAGGAAATTCAGGTTTTAGTTTTGCAGCTTTTTCAAATGTTTCTACGGCTTCCGGATAATCATCATTTTCTGTATATGCTAATGCCAAGTTGTATTGTGTTTCAAAAATAGTACCGTCTAAGTCTGCACTGGATTTCAAACGACTGATAGCATTTTCATAATCGCCTTTTTTCATATAATCTAAGGCTTTGTTATTCAACTCTTGTACAGCAAGATTATTTATACATGCTGTAGTAAATACAGATAGAATTAAAATAGTAACTAAAAATATAGCTTTTTTCATATACATTATCCCTTTATTAAGTGCTTGTAATAATTATTATAAAATAAAGTAAATAACTTGGCAATAAAATTACATTTAAGTTAAAATAAACATGAGAAAAGAGGTCAATATGACAGACGAAAAAGTAGTGAAATTAGGACAAAAACGAACAAAGAAGCCAAGTAAAACTCACAGCGAAACACATGAAGAAACTCTTAACAATGAGTTAGTTTATTGTAGTTTTTGCGGTCGTCCAAACACAGAAGTGTTAAAAATGGTAAAAGGTCCCGGGGTTAACATTTGCTCCGAATGCACAATGATTGCCGTTCAATACCTAATTTTAAACGATAGAATGCCATCAGCAGAGGCACAAAAAGTTTTAGATGCAATCTGGAGGATTAGCAAATAATATGGAACAACTTAACAAAATTCAATTAAAAGCAGAAATTTTAACTGTAATTTCAAAGTTACAAACATTATCAGATGCATCAAAAGTTGATGAAATTATTGATGTTTTAGAAGCTCAAGAAAATAAAAAAATGATTCTTGACCTATTAATGAGAGAATTTGTAAAGACAAAAGAAGACAAAGCTTTCATTATCAGCTACTTGTTGTTAAAACTTAGCGATAAAGAATCCTTGGAAAACGCTCTTTGGACTTCATTAAAAAGCCCAAAAGTAAGCGATTACAACAAAGCTTTAATCTTGAACCTTCTTCGTGACATGGGTAATCAAGTTAACTATAACGACATTGACGAATATTTTGAATCACCGGAAGAAGTTATTGACAGTGAAACAAAAGAATTATTACACACTGCAATAATGAATCCTGAAGCTCAAATTGACTTTTTAGACTTCTTGGAAGCTTTACCTTATCAAGACAAAATCACTCTTGTTGAGTCTTTAGGTGATGATTATTCAGAAGATGCTTTGGCTAATATTTTAATACCGGTATTTTTACATGATCCGACTGCAAAAATTGCAAAAGTTGCATTAGAAATATTAAGCAAAACAAAATCTCAATTAGCACTTCATGCCTTAGAAGAAGCTGCTCAATACGTTGAAGAAGATTTGTTACCTCCAATCAAACGTGGAATTTCAGCATTAAAATTGTCTGGCGTTAGAGAAGACAACTCTTTAGATTTTTACAAAGACGTGCTTTCTGATTCCAGAGCATACGAATGTTACACAAGCTATCCAGACGGTCATGGTAACCAATCATTAATCTTTTCAAGAGAAAGAGAAGATGAAAGTATTCAATTTGTAGCCGTTGTTACAAATGATAAATGGGGCATTGTTGATTGTTTCGGATTCAATCAAATTACAAAAAATGAATTTGAAAAGATTGTAGAACGATTCTACGGCGACAACGATAGTGTTTACATTAACCAAACAGTTTTAAAAACTTTACTTGTAAACGCTGAAAATATTGTTCATAAAAACGGCGAAATAGTTTCATATGAATATATTTGTTGGAGAAACTTAACAGCGGATATAGCTCCTGAACCGGTGCCTATTGAATTCATTATGGAAGATAAGTTCAAAAAAGATGCCCTTTCCAAAAACGATTTTGACAAAATTTGCTTGTCTGATATCGCTCAAAAATGGTTCTTAGATACTGACTTTAGCGATGAATTTGCTGATTTTATTACAATTATCAACAAAGAATTCAAAAAAGAAAATTATGAAATCGATTTAGACCAAGCTATTGAAGACAATTTTGATGAATTGTTCAACAAAAAAGAACACAAAAGATGGACAAAACGTTTCTTAATGTCAGCTTATTTGAAATATCTTGCAAATGAAAAGGGCGAAGCTCAAAGACTTTATTCATTATACTTTGATGAAAAATACACACACGAAATGCTTGTAAACATTGTAAGAAAAAGTATTTATGAATATTACATGGGCTTAAAATTCAGAATTAAAGAGGCTTCTGAAACAACAAATATCTTTGCAAGAAACAGAGAAGAAGTTCGAAGTGAATTCACAATGGAAGCTCTGAACAAAATTATTAGCGCAATTGAAAACAAATGGGTTAAAGACTAATGCATAAAATTATGGGTTTAGATATCGGCACAAAACGAATCGGTATAGCCCTTAGCGACTATCTACATGTGCTTGCTAACCGCCATACTTACATTTCAAGAACTCCGGAAGAAACCGCAATTGCAGAAATAAAAAAAATAGCCAAAGATAACAATGTTCAAGAAATTGTTATTGGCGTACCATACAATATGGATGGCACTCAAGGCTCACAAGCTCAAGATTGTATTAATTTTTCAAAGAACTTTGAAACTGAATACAAAATTCATCAAGAGGACGAACGATTAACCTCTGATACCGCAGAAGAAAACTTGAGGCAACAAAAAGTTAACTTTCGCAAAGAAAAAGGGCTCGTTGACGTTGAAAGTGCTAGAATAATATTAGAACAATACTTATCAAAAATAAATTAAAGGAAGGTTATAAAATGGTAGAAAAAAGAATTATTGAAACCGTTGATGAAAACGGAAATAGCATTAAATTTGAATTATTCGACATTATCGTATTTGAAGATCAAGAATATGCTTTACTTACAAATCCTGAAGTTGAAGATGACGAAAATATCGTTGTCATGAAACTTTTAAACGATGGCGATGGTTACACTCTTGAAACAATCGAAGATGACGATGAATTTGATAGAGTACAAGAATATATTGAATCAATCGAAGACGAAACTGAGGACTAATGTTAGAAAAATTTACCGAAAAAGCTATTAACGTAGTTACGGAAGCTCAAAATCAAGCAAAATTGATGCAAAATGTATCGGTTCAGCCTGAGCACTTTTTGTTGGCGCTTGTAAAACAAGCAAAAGGTATATCATTAAATGTTTTTAGAACTTACAAAGTAACCTTTGAAGACTTACAAAAAGTTGTTGATGAAAAATTACGCTTTGAAAAATCGGTAAGAATTGTTTCTACTCCTCCGTTTAGTACTGCAAGCAAGGATTTATTAAAAAAAGCGCTTGATATCGCTCAAAAATCAGGCAATCAAAATATTCTTTATGAACACATATTCTTAGCGGTGCTAAACGACAAAAGTTCATATATTCCAAGAATTTTGGAACGTTTTAATTTTGATATTTACAAAACAAAAGATTTAATATCTCGTTTAAGTCAAAAGAAAACAAAACGTCAACTTCATCCGGAAAACGATGAAAATTCAGGTCTACCGGAAGAATTGCTTCAAACGGACAACCTGCTTTCAGGTAGCAAAGAGGTGTTTGATAAAGCTTTGTCAAAGCTTTCAACATCAAACTACGAAATTCTCGGCACTGAACAAATTTTATCTTCAATTCTTGAAGATTCAAATACAGAATTAACTCAAATTTTAGGTAATTTGGGCTTAACTTCCGAAATATTCGAACAAAAACTTAAAGAAGTAACTTCACGTAAAGATGAATTTGAAGAAAAACAAATTATCTTTACGCCAAATGCATTTACAGCTATGAATTTAGCAATTGAAACAGCTAAAGAACTTGGTTCATCAGAAGTTACACCGACTCACCTTCTTTTAGGCATCTTGAAATCTAAAAAAGGTATTGCTTACAACATTTTAAAAAATATGAATCTTTCAACATCAACAGTTGAACACGAAATTGTAAAACCTATTGAAAAGCAAATGCCTGAAACGCTTACAATTATGAAGCTTGCAAAAGAAGAAGCAAGAAGAATCGGTAGAAACACAGTTGGTACCGAAATGTTTTTGCTTGGCATTATTGCTGAAGGCTATGGCATTGGTTTTAGAGTATTAAACGAACTTGAAGTTACAATAAAAGATGCAAGACAAGCCGTTGAAGACATCGTTGGTTATGGTGATGAGTATTTTGACCAAGAAATAACCTTTACCGCACGTGCTAAAAAAGTGCTTGAAACAGCTTGGCAACTTGCTAAACGTCGTAATGAACCAAAAATTGAATCTGCTCACCTTTTATATGCAATCACAACCGTTCCTGATTGCGTTGCAATGAAAGTGCTTGAACAACTTGGCGTTGACGTTGTTGAAATTAAACAAGGTATTATTTTAGAAAAGCAAAGAAGTGATTAGTCGTATTGAAAAATTCCTAAAAGATTACAATCTTATCACAGAAGATTCATTATTTGCGGTTGGATTTTCTGGCGGATATGACTCAATGGCGCTTTTGGATATTTTAAATAAGCTTTCTAAAACCTATAAATTTAAGCTTATGGCTTTACATCTTAACCACAATTGGCGTGGTGATGAAAGCGAAAAAGATGCGCAAAATTGTGCACAATTTTGCGCCTCAAATGGCATAAAATTCTATACTGAAACTCTTGATGAAAATGAAAAACACACTGAAACAAGAGCCAGAGAACTTCGATATGAATTTTTCAACAGAGTAATCGCAAAATTTGGAATTAATGCACTTTTTACCGCTCATACAAAAAGTGACACAGCAGAAACTCTTGTTTATAGATTAATCAAAGGTACCGGCATTAAAGGTTTACAAGGGATTTCACCAAATCTTGGAAAAATTTACCGCCCGATGCTTAATATTTCTCGTTCTGAAATCGAATATTATTGTAAAAACAACAATTTGAACCCTAATTTTGACAGTTCAAATAGCAACAACAATTATGCAAGAAATTTTATCAGGAACGAAGTTTTACCAAAATTCAAACAAATTAATCAAAACTATGAAGAGTCATTTAATTCATTGTCAATTTTGGCATACGAGGAAGAACAAATTATAAAAGAGTATATAAATTCATTGAATTTATATAAAAATGATAAAATTTTAACCCAAAAGTTCAAAAATTTGTCACCTCAAATGCAAAAAAGAATTGTATATGAAATTTATGTAAAATATGATTTTGAGTATACTCAAGAACGAATTCTAAACACATTGAAATTTATAAGGGAAAATATTTGTGCAAAAAGCGGTAAAAAATGTTCAATAGACGCTACTCATTGGCTTTTTGTGAGTGAAAAGTATATTGAAGTACTAACACCACAAGAAAAAAATAAAAACAGAGTAAAAATCAACACAGAAGGCTCTTACAAATTTGGTGAATACCAATTTGTAATAAGCAAATGCACAGAAATACCTGAAAAATTTCCAAAAGATTCTGAATTTAAAGCTTATGTTGAAATAAAAGAACCTATTGACTTTGAGCTTAGAACACGCAGAGAAGGCGATAGAATCAGACCATTAGGCTCAAGCGGAGAAATGAAATTTAAAAAATATTTAATCTCAAAAAACATACCAAACCATGAAAAGGATAAAATTATTTTACTTTGTAAAGATGGTAAAATCCTTTGGGTTTGCGGTTATGGACTAAATGAAGATTTAAAAGTTGTCAACAAATGCACACATGTGCTAACATTAAAGAAAATAGATTAGGCGGTAAATTATGATTAAAATGATAACAGAAAGCGACTTAAAAGTTTTAATTCCAGAAGACGAACTTCAACATAGAATTAAAATTTTAGGCGATGAATTAAACAAATTTTATAACGGCGAAGAACTGTACGTAATCAGCGTTTTAAAAGGTTCTGTAATGTTTACGGTTGATTTAGTTAAACATTTAAAAATGCCTTTAAATATGAACTTTATTAGGCTTTCAAGCTATGGTTCAGGCTTTACATCAACAGGTAAAGTTAATGCTGTTGATATTTCGTTGCCGGATTTAAACGACAAAAATGTATTAATTGTTGAAGATATTATCGACACAGGGCTTACAGCTAAGTTTTTAATTGATTTTATGCATTTGAACTTCAAAACAAAAACTTTAAAATTCTGTTCTTTGCTTGATAAAAAAGAAACAAGAAAGACTGAAATTCAACCTGATTACCACTGTTTTGAAATTGGCAATCAATTTGTTGTAGGCTATGGCTTGGATTACGACGGTTTTTACAGAAACCTTCCATATATCGGGTATGTTGAAGTCTAAAAATGCAGGAAAAGATTTATAAAGATACATTAAAATTAATACCGAAACTGTTTTCGGTTGAGTTTTCATTGAATAACGGTGAAGCATTCTTTGAAGTCCTTAAAAAAGTTATCGACTTCAACGACAGCTATGTGTTTTTGTTAAATTCTGAGGATATTCAGTTAAAACTTGCGTTCAATTCCGAAATTAATATAAAACCTAATGAAACTGTTGATATTACTCAAGGTTTAGCAAAAAAACTTTTTGAAAATTCTGCCGATATTCTAAATTCAAATTCAGCTTTAATAAAATTATTAAATTTTAAAAGCGCAAATTATTTAATCTCAAAACTTGCGATAAGAGAAACCGTTTTTGGATTTTTGCTAATTGGTAGACCTCACGAATTCAAACAGGCTGATATAACAATCATTGACAGCATTACAAGCGTTTTATCATATAAAATAAAAGATTTGGAGCTTTCAAACGTTTTTAAAATTCAACTGAAAGCTTTAAAAAATGCAGTTCAAGAAACAAATGATGCTTACCGTACAATAAAAAGTCAGAACAAAAAAATTGTTGCGGCAGATAAGGTTAAAAACGAGTTTTTGGCAAGCGTTTCACACGAATTAAGAACACCTTTGAATGCAATTATTGGATTTTCAGATATTCTGACATCCAAAGTGTATGGCGAACTTAATGACAAACAGGCTGAATACGTAAAAGACATACAAATTGCAGGCATTCAACTACTTGGAATGGTTAATGAAATTCTTGATATTTCAAAAATTGAAGCAAATGCAATTAAATTAGTCAAACGTTATTTTGAGGTTTCACGCCCTGTCATTGAATCCTGCAACATTTTGATGCCACTCATTAAAAACAAAAATATAAATGTAAGTTATCATATCGACAAAGATATAGACATTTTTGCCGATTATCAAAAAATTCAACAAGTGTTATATAATTTGTTAAGCAACGCTATAAAATACACTCCTGAAAAAGGCTCTATTGTTATATCAGTTACAAATACGGCTAAAAAGGTAAGATTCAGCATAAAAGATAGCGGTATTGGTATTGATAAGAAGGACCAAAAACGAATTTTTGGCAAATTCGTTCAACTTGAAGATGCATTTTATAAAAAAGAAACCTCAACAGGTCTAGGATTAACAATCACAAAACAACTTGTAGAAATGCACAAGGGTTCTATTAAGGTTGTGAGCGAAAAAGGTAAAGGCGCTGAATTTATTGTAACGCTTCCGATTGAGCTTGTTGAAGAACCTCTTGCCTAATTTTTGTTAAGGCGGTAATCATCTCAGGGTAAGAATCAATTCTAACCAACTCTGCTCTGTATTTTGCAGCGTTTCTAACACCTGAAATATAATATCCATAGAGTTTTCTAATACATTTTATGCCTACATCTTCACCTCTAAATGAAATTTCACCTTCAAGGTGGCGAAGTAATGTTTCAATTTTTTCATCAATAGTTGGCGCCGGTATTCTTACTCCTTCATCTAAAAATTTTTCAATACGATATGGAAGAGTAACATCACCTAAAACGCCTCTACCAACAGCAATACCGTCTGCGCCTGAAAGTTCCAAACATTTTTCTGCATCTTCAATAGATGTAACATCACCATTTGCAAAAACCGGAACATCAACGGCAGATTTCAAAACGTTAATCTTTGCCCAATCCGCAGAACCTGAATACATTTGAGAACGAGTTCTTGCATGAATAGTAATAAAATCAGCACCAGCTTCTTGCATTTTTACACCAAAATCAACATAATTCATAGTGTCAGCCGTAAAACCTAAGCGAAATTTAACACTTAGCGGGCAATTAATAACTTCCTTCATTGCTCTTACAATATCTTGCGCAAGCTCCGGTGTACGCATTAAAGCTGAACCGTCACCGGCATTAATAACTTTTTTTACGGGACATCCCATATTAATATCAATAATGTCAGCTCTTGGAGCCAAAAACTTTGCAGCTTGAGCCATCAATTCAGGCTTGTGACCTGAAATTTGATACGCAATAGGAGAATCAAAATCTGATTTTTGAATTATTGCGCAATCATGAACATTACGTAATCCCTCAGAGCTAATCATTTCAGTCGTAATCAAACAAGTTTTTGAATATTCTCTGACTAACTGACGTAAAACAATATCAGTAATCCCCGCCATAGGAGCTAGGGATACTTTAAACTTTTTTAAATCGTCTTTGCTTAGTCTATTTTGTCGCATAACTCTTTAAATCATTTAGCCTTGTTTGAGAATATTGTTTATATTGGTCGTTTGTTTTAGAATTCATAACGAATTTTTTATAATACGCATAAGCGTTTGCATATTGACCTAATGAATCGTAAGCTGTTGCAATAAGATAATCAGCTAATATTAATTCTGAATTATGAGCTATTGCTTGTTTATATTCATTAATAGCTTGCAAAGGTTTTTGTTGTGCATCATAAATTAATCCACGATAATAGTATGCATATGCGTTCTTTTTATCTTCTGTTAAAATTTGGCTTATGATTTTTAATGCGTTATTATAATCTTTTGCATTATATTTATCAATTACTTTGTTAATCAATAAAATATTATTTTGTTCAACAACTGTTGCTAACAAATCATCTGCATTTTCATTTTTAGGATTTAGTTTCAAAGCTGTTTGCAAATATATTTTTGCAGAAGTCCAATTTTCTTTTTCTGCGTATAAAACACCAATGTAATATGCTACATCTGAATTTGTTTTATCAACTGCAAATGCTTTTTTGTAGTATTCAATAGACTTGTCGATATTATCTAAACCTTTATAACAAGCAGCAATTGCAATTAGAACATCTTTTGGTTGAGGATTAATTTTTAAATATGCATCCAAAGCTTTTTGATATTCACTGTTAGTAAAGTATGTATTTGCTTCTGTATATAGGTTTTCTGAAATTGCTTTATTAATTGTATTAGCAGCAGTTTTTACAGCACTGTTTGACGGAAATTTTGTTTTTGCAGTGTTAATTAAAGCGCTTGCCTTTGTGTAGTCTTTCTTTTCAGAATAAGCTAATGCTAAGTTTGCATATACTTCAGGATTGTTTGTGTCATATTTTAAGATTTCATTGTAGCAAGTAATTGCGCTATCCAACTTTTTATCTTTATGTAAATCTAAAGCATAATCATACATTGCTTCGATTGTAGATCTATCAACCGCAGCATCAGCAGAGAAGGTTTTAATCATTTGTTCAGGAGTCATTGTATCCTTTAATATATCAAACATTGCTCTTTTTGCTTCTATGTTTGTTGGTTCTATATCTAAAACCTTTCTGTATGCTTTCAATGCTTCTTCTTTTTCGCCTGATTCAGCCAAAACATTTGCTCTGTATAAATTAGCCTCTAAATTGTTAGGATATAACGCTAATACAGAGTTGTAAGCAGACAATGCGCTTGTAAAATCCTTCTTTTGTTGATATAAAGTACCAATATTCAAACGTGTTGTAACGCTTGTTGGTTCAAGTTTTTCAGCTTGCTTGTAATAATTAATTGCTTCATCATATTTTTTTTGTTTTTGATATATAGCACCTAAATTTGCATAAATTTGAGCATTTTTAGAATCAGATGCTAATTTTTTCAAATAAATTTTTTCTAAAGCTGTTAAAACTTCTGTATTATTAGCACCTTTTGACAATACATAATTATATTCTTGAACAGCTAAATCATCTTTGTGTAATTTATCTAACAATCTTGCATAATTTAGTCTTAAAGATATGTTATTTGGATCAGTAGCAACTGCTTTTTGATAATACACTATTGCTTTTGGAGTGTTATCTAAAACCGCCATAATTTCGGCTACGTTTGCATAAGCCTTCTTTTGCAATTCTTTATCTGAACTTGAAATAACTTGCATTAATTCATAACCGCCTGCTGCTAAATCACCGTTTTTTCTAAGTACTATGCCACGGTTATATCTTTCTTGAGGTAATTTTGATTGTCCTCTTGATTTCATACATTGATCAAGATTGTCAGTTGTTGTTGCGATTGCATTTGCTGAATCGTTAACCTCTTTATCATCAGGGTAATATTTTAAATAAAACAATGCTGAACGAAAGTCGTTTGCAGCTCTATCATAATCATTTTGAGAATTTGCGTAATATGTACCTCTGGCAAGGTATGAATTTACAAGTCCGATTCTTGCAGAATTATCTTTAAAATTAATTCTTAAAGCTTTTTTAAACTCAACAATTGCACCGGTATATTGTGATGTATTGTATAAATTTTGTCCGTTATTATAAAAAGTTTGAAAATCATTTGCCAGTGCAAAATTAGCGCAAAACAGCATTAATACTGATATTAATAATATTTTCTTCATATACTTACCTCTTTCATATCTATTTTATAACAATAATAAATAGTTTCATATATACAGGTTACTAATATTAATTTATTGTAACGAAATGTAACAAAATAAGAAATATTTGAAATTAGGGTGTTCTAAATGTTTTTATAATAGTGTAAGTTAAAGTGGTACGAAAGTTAGAAGGTGGCTTATGGCATACGCAGGAATACAAACAATGCTACTTGCATATAAAATGCGTAAAAGCGATAAAGAATTTGAAGCAACTCAAATTGCTCAAAAACTTTTAACTGCAACTAAAGACTCTACATCATTAACTGAATGGAGAGAACAAGAACTTGCAAAAATTAGTGAAGATGATCCAAATTACGATACAGCAGTAGATGAAATTGAAAGTCAATACAAACTTGATCTTAAAGATGTTGCTGAATGGGAAGATGAACTTGAACAACAACAAAGCAACTGTGAAACAGAGATTAAACAGTTAGACGGTTACATCTCATCTTGGGAACAAGCTTTACAAACAAACGTACAAAAAGCTCATACATACGGTGCTCAATAATAGATTTAACATATACAAAGAGAAGAGGCGAAAGCCTCTTTTTTTTATTGCATTTTTCAGATATAGTTGAAGTATGTTAGAAAATGGTGAATTATTAGGAGCATTCATTGTACCGACAGGTATTGGGGCATCAATTGGCGGATTTGCAGGTGATGCCAGTCCTTATGCAAAAAAATTTAATAAGATATCAAAACTTATTGTAAATCCTAATGTTGTAAATGCCGGAGGATTTTCCGGAATTGATAGCAACATGCTTTATATTGAAGGTTATTCTCTTGATGAATTTTTCAAGGGTAAAATCGGGTTAAAAGAAAGTTCTAATAATAAAATTGGAATTATTATCGACAAAGCATTACCGGAAGACGTTTTGAATGTTCATATCAATACAATTAATGCTGTAAACGCAGTTTATGGAATAGATTGCACTGAAATTGAAATTACAGAGGAAGAAGTTGGCGTCGAATTCTTTGTAAATAAACAAGGAATTTCAATGGGTTCCGTAAAAAACATTGAAACACTAAAAAAGGCCGGCGAAAACTTGTTAAAAAGAGGATGCGAAGCGCTTGCAATTGTTTGTCTATTTGACGATGAAACAAGTGAAGATTACGAAAACGGAATTGGCGTAGATCCGATTGGAGGCGTTGAAGCTATAATATCTCACTACATTTCAAGAGAGCTAAAAGTGCCTTGCGCACACTCTCCTGCGTTTAGAGATTACTCAATTTCATCTAAAATTGTTAATAAAAAAGCTTCGTCAGAATATATTACACCAACATTTTTACCTTGCATTTTAATTGGCTTAAATAATGCTCCAAAGCTAACAAACAATGGCAACATTACAATTGAAAACCTTGACTATTTGGTTATGCCGGCTAATGCATTAGGTGCAATTCCAGTATTCGAAGCTATAAAACGCAACATCAAAGTTTTTGCTATTGAGGAAAATGTTACTCTTCTTAATGTTACAAACGAGTCAATCCACGCAACATGTGGTATAAATATTATAGACACTTATGATAATTGTTTGGAGCAAATAAAGAATGCGTTTAAAAATGAATAAATTTATAGCTGCAACCTCGTTAATTGAAATTATGATGGTATTTTTCATCATAGGTATCGTTTCGGCTGCCGCAATGGGCTTAACAAAACCTAAAAACGAGTACATGAAGAAGATTGCAGTATATGCAGCATACAGAGATTTGTCTACAGCCGTAGCTAACATAAAAAATGCCAGCTACATTGATTTTTCAACAGATTTAGATGTTTGTTCCAGTAGAAATGCAAATGTATGCAATGATTATGTTTCAAATACAACAAAACAATCGGCATTTCCAACAAGAAAAACTGTTTTATCTTTGCCTAAAGTAGCGTTTAGAAGAAGTTATGATAACACAATACAAGATCCTATCTTTACAGCTAATTTATCGAGAAACTACGCTAATTTAACTGCCGGACAAAAGAAATTAGTTAAATTTTATCAAAGCGGACTTTGCCAAAGACTATCATCTGCATTTAACATTGCAGATATGGATAACAGTTGCGCAAGTTCAACCTCAGCAGGGGATTTACTTGACGATAGCAGCGGATATATAAATGATTTTAGAAATCAAACACCATCAATATTTTTACCCAATGGATATGTTTATTACATAAGTAAATATTTGTATAATGATTTTGGGCAACTATATAAACGCCAACGTGTATTTGTACAAGCAGGAGAATATAATGATACCCATACATCAAATGAAAGCAAGTTTGCCTCTTCCACTGCAAACTTAGGACCCGGTACATCAAATTTTGCTGAAGCATACGCAGGAATAAGTTATTATAATTCAAACAGTAACTCCAACGTAACTATTCACCTGCCTAATGAAACAAAGCTTGGATTTGCAAATAATATACTATCATCACCTTTAGCTGATGCAAACTTAAAAAAATGGGCAACCTATATTCAATCTTATTACTCACAAAACAAAGATTACTTTAATGTATACATCGACATAAACGGAAAAATGGCAAACAGCAATGACACTCAAAAAGGTCCAGATATGTTAAATCAAGATGTTTTCTTATTCCATGTTTATAGAGATGGTTCTGTAAAACCTGCCTATGATTCAAGATTTCCGCTAAACTACATAACTGCAGGTGTAAACTACAAGGTTAAAAAAGCAGACGGAAAACAATACAAAATAACAAATCCTCAATTTGCAATGCGACCAGTTGGCTATGCTCAATGTATGGCAGGCATTGCAGGAGATCCTAGATATTTAGATAAAACAAACGGTAGTACTTACCAAGCACATTCACCACATTTCTGCGACGGTACGACTGTTAATTCAGATTGTTACACCGGAAATACTGTGGATATCAACAATCCAAAATGTGGTATAACCGTAAACAAACCAAGTTTCTTCATCAGATAATTATAAAATATCTATTGGATCAACATCTATCGTTAGTTTTATGTCTTTCGGTAGCACTATTTGGTGCAAAAATCTTGAAATAAAGTCGTGACCTTTGTCCTCTAGTCTATTTTTAATAAGGATTTGGAAACGATATTGTCCGTTTAAGCGTTCAAACACACACATTGTAGGTCCTAAGACTTCTAATTTTTCAGAAATACCAAACTTGTCAACCATAGTATTTAGTCTTAGAGCAATTTCTTGAGTGGCTTTTTCTGCTCTAAATTGATTTTCACAAGCCAGAACCAATCTAATCATTTTAGAAAAAGGAGGGTACTCAAATTCTTCTCTTGCAACGATTTCTGTATCAAAAAATTGATTATAATTTTGTTCTCTTGCCGTTTGCAATGCATAAAAATCAGGATTATAAGTTTGGAACAAAACATTTCCCGTAAATTCACCTCTGCCTACTCGCCCCGCAACCTGAGTTAAAAGTTGAAAACCACGTTCAGAAGCTCTAAAGTCAGGTAAATTGAAACTAGCATCGGCACTTATTACACCAACAAGTGTAACATTCGGGTTATCCAAACCTTTTGCAATCATTTGTGTACCAACAAGAATATCAATTTCACCTTTTTGGAAACTGTTCAAAATTTTTATGTGTTCATTTTTACGAGTTAAAGAGTCACTATCAATTCGGACAATATTTGCTTCAGGGAAAAGTTCTTTTAAATACATTTCAATTTTTTGTGTACCAGTACCTGAATTATGCAACGCATCAGAACCACAATTAGGACATTCCGTCGGGAATGACATTGTTTGATTGCAATAATGACATCTTAAGCATTTGTCTGCAGTGTGCCAAATCATTGGTATAGCACAGTTCGGACACTCTATAACAGTACCGCAAGCCTGACATTGAGTGTATGTCGAAAAACCACGTCTGTTTATCAGAATAATAACTTGTTGCCCTTTGGCTAAAGTTTCTTTAATCTCAGTTTGTAAAGGTTTTGAAATTACGCCTCTATATGCAGCCTGCATATATGTTTGCATATTAATAACATAAGTTTTTGCAAGAGGTGCATTATTATAACGCTTTTTAAGTTCAAACAAAGTATTACAATTTTTAGCTTTATAGTAAGTTGTAATATCAGGAGTCGCAGATCCTAAAAGAAGTTTCGCACCGTGAAATTCTGCCAATTTTTCAGCAACAAGTCTTGCATCATATCTAGGTGCAGGAGATGTTTGTTTATAAGCACTCTCGTGTTCTTCGTCGATAATAATTAAACCGATATTTTTTAAAGGTGCAAAAACAGCTGAACGAGCACCTGCAAGGATTTTTATTTCATTTCGATAAAGCTTTTGCCAAACGTCATAACGTTCACCTTCAGAGATTGAACTGTGCCAAATTGCGATATCTTCAATACCAAATTTTCTTGCTAAACGCTTTGTTAATTGAGAAGCCAGTGCAATTTCCGGTGCTAAGAATAAAACATTTTTGCCTGATTTGATAGTATCCTGTATCAGTTTAAAATAAACTTCGGTCTTTCCTGATGCTGTAACTCCGTGAATTAAAATTGGAGCTTTATTTTCTTTTATTTTGCTAATACACTCATATACGTTATTTTGTTCGTCTGAAAGTTCATACAAATCTTCTCTTTTTACATCAGAAAATATTGAAAGAGGATTTCTGTACAATTCATCTTCAAAAATTCTCACACAGCCAATACTTTCAAGCTTTTTCATTGTTGCTCGAGTTGTTTTAGCAACTTTTTCAAATTCCGAAAGATTTACTTTTTTATACTTTTCAAGTAAATCCAAAACTTGCAATTGTCTTTTTGTCGCCCCATCTTTTTTTATAAATTCAACAAGAGCCTCTGTTTTAGCGTTTTTATCTATTAATTTTAATGGTATTGCCATATTTAAAACTGTAACGAAATCACAGCAATAATAATTTGCAACCCATTCCAAAAGTTTTAGATATTCAAGGGAAAACAAAGGTTTTTCATCTAAGATTTTACCAACCTTTTTTGCCTTAATTTCTGGTGGTAAATAATCTGAAAAACCAACGACAAAAGCATTAATAAGCCCTTGTCGTCCGAATGGTACGGAAACAGCCTGCCCAATTTTTATGACAGGTTGCATTTCCGATGGTATTAAATAACTAAATGTCTTAACGCCTAAGCCCTTGATATTTACAAGAACTAAAGCATATTTACTCACTATTCTTCAGCCTCTGTCATAAATTCTTTCATTGCTTCATCAATAGCATCACGCAATATTTCTAAGTTTTCAGGTGAACAAGTTACACCTTTTTTTGTTGGTAACCAAGTTTGACCATCATCTGTTGTATAGTGAATTCTCAAATCTAAGTATGATTTACCTTTATATTCGTTAATTGCAATTTGTAATTGTTCAGTTGCACTTCTTGGAACTGTTGCGATTAATTTAGATTCTGCCATTTTATATCTCCTTAATTTATGTACCTATGAAAAATTATAACACGGAATTTATATAATCAAATATTTTGTGAACCGGATTGATTAATCTCTTAACATCAATATTTTCATCAAGTTCCAAAGTAATTGTCGGAATATCACGCTCTATTCCGCAATAAGTTCCAAAACTTCCTGGAGTCGGATAACCAATGTCCGATTCTACAGGATATTTTATAATTGCCGAAATTTTTTCTGCAATTCCTTCCGCATCACCATCATAATTTACAACACAGTATGGTGAGTGAAGGGTTAAAATAAATTTTGGTTTAAATTCATCAATTATTTCAACCATAAACTTTGTTTCAATTTCACTCGCAGGTTCATTTCCTCCAAAATAAGCCTTGTCTTCACTTACAATCCAATTTTTTGTCGGAAAATTTCTATTCAAATCAACAAGGTTAGAATTTTGACGTGTTTTTAACTTCATACCATCAGGATTCAAGCAAGGAATGAAAAGTAATTCAGACTTTTGATTCTTTTTTAAATACTCATTAATCAAAAAATCACCCTGAGGTTCGTCACCATGAAAAACACCCACCACAAGGATATTTTTGTGATTATCATTCCCTAATAGCTGAATTTTATTACCTAATTTTGAAACTATTTCTTTTAAAATTTTCATGAGAATAACGCATTAATAAAATCATTTGGAACAAACTCTTTCAAGTCTTCCATTTTTTCACCAACACCGATTAATTTTACAGGAAGTTTTAAATCCTTCGCTATTGCTAAAACTATCGCACCTTTTGCAGAACCGTCAAGCTTTGTAAGAGCAACTGATGTAAGATTTACGGCTTCTGTAAACACTTTTGCTTGTTGCAAACCGTTTTGACCTGTATTTGCATCTAACACCAAGATACATTCTCTTAATGCCTCCGGCGCTTTTTTATCTATTACAGACTTAATTTTTGAAAGTTCTTCCATTAAGTTAAATTTGTTTTGCAATCTTCCTGCAGTATCAACAAGAAGAATGTCATAGTTTTCGTTTTTAGCCTTTTCAATTGCTTCATAAACAACCGCTGCCGGATCGCCTTTGTCTTTTCTAACAATATCAGCCCCGGCTCTTTTTGACCAAATATCAAGTTGTTCTTCTGCTGCAGCCCTAAAAGTATCAGCGGCAGCAACAAGAACTTTTTTACCGCCTTGTTTGAATTGATAAGCTAACTTACCTATCAAGGTTGTTTTACCAACACCATTAACACCAGTTATAAACAAGATATTCAATCCGTCTGTGATATTTAACTTTGTATCACCGGCCTTTGTTAAGGTATCTAAAAATGAAGTTTTTAAGTAGTTTTTAACTTCACTTGGTCTGATTTTTGTTTGATTTCTCAAGTTATCCACAAGTTCAGAGGCATAATTAACACCCAAATCTGCGCTAATTAGTAAATCTTCCATATCCTCTAAGACAAAGTCTGAAAATTCTTTTTCGTCTTGAACAGTATCAACAACATTTCCAACTAAAGTTTTCGCCGTTTTTGAAACCGCATTCTTTAAGTTATCAAAAGTATTTGAAAAAAATCCGAACATTATTTAATACCGTTTTCGAAAATTACCTTTGCCAACAAACCGTTTACGAAAGCTGAACTGTCTTCTGTTGAGTATTTTTTAGCTAATTCTACAGCTTCATCTACTACAACTTTGTGTGGAACTTGTTCAACATACAATAATTCTGAAATTGCAATTCTTAAAATATCTTTGTCTACTTTTACTAATCTGTCAAAATCCCAACCTTTAGCGTGGTCTTTTATTAAATTATCAACTTCTTCTGCATGTTGTTTGTAAGCCTCTGCAATTTTTACAGTGTAAGCTTGAACATCTGTTTTATTTTCTAAAGTTGTAAATTCTGCAATTTCCAAAGCCATTAATGCTTTTTCTGCGATGTCTAACAACTCATCAATTTTATCCTTCATATCTGATGTCATTGGAAGTGGCACAGGCAAATTTTTCGCTTCTAAAGGTCGTTGTAAGTTAGATTTGTCGTTTGCCTCGTATTCATCAAGATATTGTTTCATATCAATTAATGGTCCGATTGTAAGTTTTAAATCATTACTTGCATTATTTGTTAAAATTCTTACTGATTTTAATAAAATTTCATTAAAATCATCTGTTGAATACTTTGAAATTACTTTATCAAATTGTGAAAATAAAATTAATGCTAATTCTCTTGCCGCTCTACGTGCTTGCATATGTACCTCTAATTTTTCCTATGTGTTTTCTCTTAATTTTATGCTAACACAAAATTTTTTTTCATGGTATATTTTAATCAGGAGTTTTTATTTAAAAGAAAGGTATTAAAAACATGAAAAGAGCAATTGTAGTAGTTATCGACTCTATGGGTATCGGTGCAATGCCTGATTGTAGAGATTTTAACGACATTCCGGAATGTAACACATTGAAAAATGTTTGCAAATTCAATCACGGTTTAAATGTTCCTAACCTTGCTAAATTAGGTTTAGGTAATATACAAGACTTTGAAGGAATTGCTAAAGAAGCAAACCCAATCGGTCAATACGGTACAATGAAAGAAAAATCAAACGGTAAAGATACAACAACTGGTCACTGGGAAATGGCTGGCATCGTTTTAAAAGAAGCTTTTAAAACATTCACACAAACAGGTTTCCCTCAAGAAATTATTGACGAATTCGTAAAAAGAACAAACTGCGGTGGCATTTTAGCTAACTGTGCAGCAAGTGGTACAAAAGTAATCGTTGATTACAACGACGAACACCACGCAACAAAATACCCAATCATCTACACTTCTGCAGACAGCGTATTCCAAATTGCAGTTGATACAGATTTAATCCCATTAACAACATTATATGAATGGTGTCAAATCGCAAGAAAAATGTTTGATGATTTAGGAGTAACAGTATCTCGTGTAATTGCAAGACCTTACCACCTAGTAGATGGAGTTCCAACTCGTATCGGTAAAGACAGACGTGACTACGTTCTTGCTCCAGACCAAGATACAATGCTTACAGACGTTGAAAAGGCTAACGGTACAGTTATTGCAATTGGTAAGATTGAAGATATCTTCTGCAAACAAGGTGTAACTCACGCTATTCACACAGGTTCTAACAAAGAAGGTTTAGAATTAACATTGAAAGCTATCAACAACACTCTTGATTTGAAATCAATTGAATACAAAGCAGTTCCTAACGCTGATAAATCTTTAATCTTCACTAACCTTGTAGATACAGATATGCTATTTGGACACAGAAACGATGCAGCAGGTTATGGTAAAGCTATCGAAGAAATTGATACTTACATTCCTAAATTCATCGATGCTATGGGTGAAGATGATTACTTAATCATTACTGCAGACCACGGTTGTGATCCAACAGTTCCAGGTACCGACCACACTCGTGAATATGTTCCAATTCTTATTTACAGCAAAAAATTACAACCTAAAGATTTAGGTGTGTTAGATGGACTAGACTCTGTAGCTAAATTTGTAAAAGAATGGATTTTTTAAATTTTTTGATTTATAATGTAAATCGAATTACGGTATAACATAGTAAAAAGGAGAAAAATATGAACGTAAGAGTTGAAGATAGCTGCATTGCATGTGGCGCATGCGAATCAATTTGTGACAAAGTTTTCACAGTAGAAGACATGGCTAAAGTTAACGAAGCTGAAGTTGCTGCTAACGAAGATTCAGTAAAAGAAGCTGCTGAATCATGCCCAGTTGGCGCTATTGTTGTTGAATAATTGATTCAATAGATATTTTTAAGGCGGATTTTGAGGAACTCAAAATCCGCCTTATTTTTTGAAATAAAATTTGTAAAAAAGTGTTAACTTAAAAGGTTTTTAAGAAATTTTTGCTTAACAAATTACGAAGATTGTAGTAAAATAAGACAGGAATAATATATGGTACTAAATTTAGGGGAATTTTTATGTTTCAAGTTTCATTTTTAGGTAAAAGACAAGATAAAAATACTGTAGAACAGTTAAAACAACAAGGTGATGCACTTACTCTAAACAATCAACGTAATATTAACAATGCAATTGAAAATTTAGCAGAAGATTCATCAGAAGAAAATATTAAGTTTTTAATGAACGTTGCTCAAGGCTTAAGATATGGTACAAGTTTTGAATTAGATGATAAAAAATCTAACAACGAATGGAAAGCTAAACTTCAAAATGCAACAGCTAAAGCTTTAGAAAATACTGACTCTCCAAACAAAGCTAAGTTACAAGAACAATTTAAAGCTACATTTATTGACAAACAAGAAATGTCAAAAGATGAAAAAGCAATTATGGATTTAAGAAACAACCTTTTGAAAACTAAAGGTTTACCTCAAGCTATGAATGATTCTAAAATCGATGCTGTAAAAAATATTGCTAAAAACCTTGATTATTTCGTAATTTCAACAGAAATTACAACTAAAGAAAAGAAATCTTGTCTTGAAAAATTAAACAAATTAATGAGCCCTGAATACAAAATTAATCCTCAATTAAAAGATAAAAAACCTCAAGTTTTAGGTGAATTACTTAACGACTTAGTTGTAAAAACAGCTGAATCAGATAAACCTACAATCAAAACAACTGACCAACGTCACCACGGTATGTGTGCCGCTATTTCAACATCAAGAAAAGTTATGGCTTACGAATACAAAGATAAGTACGTAACTATGATCATGGAAGAACTTAATAACAAACCTGAAATGAAGGTTTATGATCCTTCTAAACTTGGCACAGATGCAAAAATTTCAGTTCCAAAAACAGAGGTTGATTTTGATTATGCAGATGACAAAGGTTACAGAATCCTTGATGCTTCAGCATTACAATGGATGAATATTGCAGGAAACACAGGTAGAGGCGATGTCCAAACTACACATTTTTCTGCTTTTGATAAAAAATATTTTGACACATTCCACGATGGTCACTATATGAGAGATTTAGATGATCCTAAATTAGTTCCTCATCAAAATCACTTAAGAGCATTAGAAAAAGCTGAAGACTTTATTAAAGCAACTAAGAACGGTATGGAAAAACGTGAAAAAGAAGCCGTTGAACAAAGACAAAATGCTCGTTTCAATGCTCAAACAGTTGTAAAAGCTAACAAAGCTTTAACAACAGAATTAAAAGCATTAATGCCTGAAAAATCAGACGAAGAAATGAACAGTGTTGTTAACAGATTCTTAAAAATGAATGTTGTAAAAGGTGCTCAATCTGATGATTTACACTTCTACGACTACGAAGAAGAATCAATGAAGATGCAAAAAATGTCAAACTTCATTAAAGCTGAAAATCCAAACGTAAAACAAGAAGATATTGATTCTAGAATGAAGAATATTTTCAATATGTTTGAACTTTCTAACGAAACAACCGAAGCTATGAACAAAGAAATTCTTCCAAAATCACCTGAAGCAAAAATGAAAAAATTATATAAACCATTATGGGAAGCTGCAGCATCTTACAGAACGGCACAAGATTTAAAACTTGATATTCCTGAAAACTTAGAAAAAGAAGTTAAAAAATATGGTTTAGGTAAAGATGCAACTAAAGCAGACGTTATGAAAAAATACGAAGATGAAGGCAAAGTTGTATCAGAACCAATTTTAAGAAGTATGCAAGACAAATACAACAAAATTGCAAAATATGCAGCTGTAGTTGAAAAAGCAGAAGTTAAAGGCGAAAAATTAAACATGGAAGGTCTATATGAAATGACTGACAATGAAAAATCTGCCTTAGACAAAGTTGCTAAAAACATTAACAAAATGTACACAGAAGTTAAAAAGGAAACGGCAGCAAAACAAAAAGAATTAGAAAAGCCATTAAACGAGCTTGCTAAGAAAATCGGCGCTGAAAAAGGTTCTGTATGGGTAAATAAAGAAGGCTCATCAGGGTTATGCACACCTCAAGAAATTCGTATCTTAGAACAAATGACAGGTAAACCTTACTACGCAGAAGAAAGCGTTGAAAAAACAGCTGAAAAAATCAAAACAGGCAAACACTCAGGTATTTCAGGAACTTCTGTTTACCACAACGACCACGGCGGACACGCTCAATATATCGCAGATGTTGCTCCATTGTTGGTAAAAGATCCAACAACCGGTAAAGTTGAAGTTAAAGATGCAATCATGCACGATAACACTTGGGGCGCTTGCGAACACAAGAAAACTTGGTTAGACTCAAAAGGCTTATTAAGAACTGATTACCAATGCGGACGTGGTGGCGAAGACGGTTACATCACAAACAACGCTTGGCAAAATGGTGTTCTTGTAGATGACTTCAAGTACAAAACCGGTGCTATTAAAGGCGAAAAATTCAAAATGTTCTTTGATGGTATCCTACAAACAACAAACAACGACATGACATCATCTGCACAAAGCCTTGTACAAAACGCTTTTGTTGGACCTCAAGTAAAAATGAGTAGCATTGCACAAGTTATGCAAGCGGCTAAAAATGTTCCGGCTGAATATTTAGACAAGATTATGGAACGTGCTGAAAACGCAGGCGAAACTAAAGATGCTATCGAAAAAGAAGTTATGAAAGACTTAGATAACATCAATTCTGATGCAGATGTATCAAAAGCTCATAAACGTACACAAGGTTACTTGAAACAAATTTCAGCAAAAATGTCATTCACTAGAGAAAAGGCTATGAATGCATTAACTGAAATAATGTTAAACGGTAGCAAATACAACTTAACAGAAAAGAATATTGATACAATCGAAGATAAAAACTTTGAAGTTGTAAAACACTTTATTGATGCTAAATTCGATCCAAAAGATAACAAAGAATTTGTTGCCAGATTTAATGAAATTCAAGGAATGAATCTTGAAAATCTTACAAAACTTGCAAAATCAGCTTCAGATGAAGATTTAAGCGTTAAAACAGTAACTCCGTTTGATGTTGCACGACAAATTAAAGGTCTTGAACCTGAACCAAACAAATTATTGAAAAATATGATGTTTATGGACTCACTTCAAGATAACATCAAGTTAACTGATAAAGGCGACTCATTTGAAGAAGCATACTTTATGTTGCAACGTGACTGGGATAACCTAAATGCAACAAAAGAAATTCGTCAAATAAAGAATAAAATGTACAAACAACACGGTGTTCGTGCAGCTTATCCGGATTGCCAATTAACAACAAAAGAAGAAACTTCTAAACTTGCAAATAGTTTCTCTAACACTTTAAAACAAGGTGTTGAATTAGTTAACGCATTAAAACAAATGCAAGACGGCAAAATGGATAAACAAGGTTTGACAGACGAACAAATTTCAACTGCAATGAAAAACCAATTAGCTGATATCGCATCAGGTAAAAAGACATTTATTGAAGCTAACATCGAACCTCAACACAGACAAGTTGTTACAAAAGAATTAAACAACTACTTATCTGCTGCAATTAAAGGTAAAAATACAGATGAACAATACAAAAGATTTGAAGAAAGCTTCAATAAATATCACATTTTGAACAATCCAAAAGAATTATTAAAAGAATTCATAAGATTAACAAAATCTGAAGATCCAGCTAAGAAACAAATGGCTCAAGTTTACGAAGGCTATATGGTCAAAGGTTGCTACGAATTGGCTAAATTTGATATGGCTGTTCAAATGATTGGTGATGCTCAAAGCGGTCATATCCAAGAAATGGGCAAAGACTTAGCTAAGATTTCAACACCAAAAGAATGGGATGAACAAGGCGGAGCTCACGATTTAAGTACTGATGAAGGCTTGTATTCATTCATCAATAAATCTCAAGAAACAGGCGGTGTCGAAAATACTCTTCAATTAATGAACCATTTAGGTATTAACGACAAAGCTATGCAACTTGAAATGAAAAACATTGGCGAACTTGATGAATTAAAATCAGCTCTTAACGCTGAAACCTTAGGCACAGTTGTAAGTATTGTTCAAAATAAAGCAAACTTCGTTGGCGGCTTAAACTTAACTAAAGCACCTAAAGAAGCAAAAATGAGAAATGAATACATTTCAAAATTAAATGACCTAATTGCTTACATCAACGAAAACGCTCCTAAAATTCTATCTCAAGCTCAAGCACAACAAGCTTAGTTTACAAGAATGACATCATAATAAAAGGCGGATTTTGAATTTTCAAAATCCGCCTTTTTAATACTTAGAATTCTTATGCTCATTTTACATATTATTTTAATGCATTCGCACCAGAAACAATTTCTACAAGTTCTTGAGTAATAGCCCATTGACGAGCTTTATTATAATCTATCGACAATAATCTAATCATTTCTTCCGCATTATTTGACGCTGCAGACATTGCCGTCATACGAGAAGCTAATTCACTTGCTTGAGCCTCTAATAACGCTTGATAAATAATGTTTGTAATAAACATTGGAACCAAAGATTGTAAAATACCGTGAACATTCGGTTCAAATAACATCAATGGATCAATTCCGCCTTTACCGTCGTTTTCTTCAATTTCAGGAGATAAAGGTAAAACTTCCCAATTCTGAACCGAATAAGACATCATATTTTTAAATCGTGTAGTTAAAACTTCAATTTTATCAATTTTATTATCAACAAAATAGTCAGCTAAGTCTTCAGCAATAAGCAATGCACCTGTAGAAGTTACATTGTTAGCTACACTCAAATACGTCTTCAAGATTTCACAGTTTTTGTTAGCAATTTTACGTTTTAAACCACTAATACCTTTTTGACCAACAACAAACAATTTAACGGCAATGCCTTTTTCATTGTATTCATCAACCATAGACAAAGTTCTACGGATAATATTTGCATTATAAGCACCTGCTAAACCTTTGTTTGAAGTCATTACAACTAAGCCAACCGACTTTATTTCTCGTTTCTCTAACAATACAGCATAATTATCAATTGCTTTTTTAACGTGCAAATTTTCTAAAGAATATTCACCATTTACCGCAGAAAGCATTCTTCTGAAGATTACCATTAATTCCTCAGCAAAAGGTCTTGCAGATTTAACGGTAGTTTCAGCTCTTTTTACCTTCGCTGCAGCAACCATCTTCATCGCACGAGTAATTTTTTTCGTGTTTTGAACACTTAGTATTCTAGTTTTAATATCTTTTAAATTTGCCATTGGTATTTATCCTATTACTTAACAAATGTCTTACCGAAGCTTTCTAATGCATTTCTTAATGCTGTCTTATCTTCATCAGATAATGCAGAACCTTCGTTTAAGCGTTTTGCCAAATCCGGTAGATTGTCTTCAAAATAATCAAACCATTCACGTTTGTATTTTACCATTGATTTATTATCAACTTCATCTAAGAAGCCTTCGTTTGCCGCAAACAAGATAGAAACTTGTTTTGCAACGCTTAATGGCATATATTGAGGTTGTTTCAATACTTCTGTAAGTTTTTCACCACGAAGTAATTGTTTTTTAGTCGCAGGATCCAAGTCAGATGCAAATTGAGCAAATGCTTCTAATTCTCTAAATTGAGCTAAGTCAAGTCTTAACTTACCTGCAACTTGCTTAATACCTTTAGTTTGAGCAGCACCACCTACACGTGATACGGAAATACCAGCATTGATAGCAGGTCTGATACCTGCGTTAAACAAACCAGATTCCAAGAAGATTTGACCATCTGTAATTGAAATTACGTTTGTTGGAATGTACGCTGAAACGTCACCCGCTTGAGTTTCAATGATTGGAAGAGCTGTAATTGAACCTGCACCCAATTGGTCATTCAATTTAACAGCACGTTCTAACAATCTAGAGTGTAAGTAGAATACATCTCCAGGGTAAGCTTCACGTCCTGGTGGTCTTTTCAATAACAAACTCATTGCACGGTAAGCTTGAGCGTGTTTAGTCAAATCATCATAAATGATTAAAACGTGTTTACCTTGTTCCAAGAAACCTTCTGCTATAGCAGAACCGGCAAATGGAGCAATATATTGTAACGGAGCAACATCGTTTGCAGTAGCTGAAACGATAATTGAGTAATCCATTGCACCGTGATTTTCTAAAACTTTAGCTAATTGAGCAACTGTCGAAGCTTTCTGACCAATTGCAACATAAATACAAATTACATCTTGACCTTTTTGGTTAATGATTGTATCAATTGCAATAGCTGTTTTACCTGTTTGACGGTCACCAATAATAAGTTCACGTTGACCACGTCCGATTGGAGTTAAAGCATCAATTGCAGTTAAACCAGTTTGTAAAGGTTCGTGTACAGATTTTCTTGCAACAATCCCCGGAGCAACTTTTTCGATAGGCATTGTTCTATCTGATTTAATTTCACCTTTACCGTCAATAGGTTGACCTGTTGGATTAATAATTCTTCCGATTAGACCTTCACCTACAGGAACTGAGGCAATTCTTGAAGTTGTTCTAACTGTCATACCTTCTTTAATATGAGTATAATCACCTAAAATTACAACCCCAACATTATCTTCTTCAAGGTTCATTGTGATACCTAAAGTACCTTTACCGTCTTCAAATTCAACAAGTTCGCCTGACATTACATTTCTTAAACCGTAAACACGAGCGATACCGTCACCTACTTCAAGGACTGAACCGACATTTGATACTTCTGTTTTTGTTTCGTAGTTCTTAATCTTGTCACGGATTATTGAACTAATTTCATCTGGTTTAATTGCTACCATAATTTATCCTCTTTTATTATTTTATAATTGACTTTTGTAATTCTTCTAATCGGTGGGAAACTGATGTATCAAGTACATCATCACCAAGTTTGAATACTAATCCAGCGATAATTGATTCATCAACTGAATATTTCACAGAAATTTGTTTATCACTAATTTTTTGAGATAACTTTTCAAGAATAATATTTTTTTCATTTTCATTTAAACTTACAGCTGAAACAACTTCAACTCTGGCAACATTATTTACATCATCTAAAAGCAAGTTAAATTTTGCAATAACATCATAGATTAAATTGAAACGATTTCTTTCGACCAACAGCTTTAGAAAATTAATAATTAACTTATCTACATCTTTTACAAATACAGAATCAATAATATTTTCTTTGTCTTCGACATTAACTAATGGATTTGTAAGAGCATCATATAAATCTTTAGAACGATTCAAAATTAACTGAATTGCTGCTAAATCTGTAGCTATCGCAACATAAGACAAGTCATTATTTTTGCCCAAATCAATTAAAGATTGAGCATACCTTTCTGCTATTAAAATATTTTTATCGTTACTCATTATATGTTAAACCCGTCCAATTCATTAATACTGTCTTCAATAAACTTAGCGTGATATTGAGGTTTCACTTGCAAAGTTTTTACGATATGAGCTTTAGCTAGTTCCAAAGATGCAAGAGCTGTTTTTTTAGAAAGTGTTGAGATAATTTTTTGACCTTCTGATTCAACAACACCATCGGTATTTTTATAAATACTATTTACTTGCTTTTCAGCATCTTCAAGAATTCTCTTACCCAATCTGTCCGCAGTAACCTCTGCATTATCAAGGATATTTTTAACTTCCATCGGAACTTTTGATGAAACTTCTTGAGTTTTCTTTAACTCATTGATAGAATCGTCTTTAGCTCTTTTAGCATCTTCAATTAACACCATAACTTTTGCCTGCAAACTATCCATCATTGCACCAAAATTAATCTTCTTAAACAATAAAGCAAATAATCCAATAAAGATTAAGAAATTAAAAGTATTTGATTGTACAATTACGTTCCAAAATTCCATAGTTATCCTTGCATATATTTGTTAATCAAATCAGCATCAACATCTTTGATTTGATCATGATTTACTAAAAACTTATCAGAAATGTCTTGAGCTAAACTAACAACTTGATTTCTTAACTCTTCATTTGCTGATTTGGTTGCATTTTTGAAGTATTTTCTACTAGCATCAAGATGTTTTTGAGATTCTTTTCGTGCTTTAGCTGTTTGCTCATCTTTATTAGCATTAGCTTCATCAGATTTTTCATTAATCAAATTTTTAGCATTAGCAAAAGCGCCATCCAACTTTTCTTCTCTGTCTTTCAACAAAGCTTCAGATTTTGCGGTATTACTTTTCGCCAAGTAATAATTATAATCTAAAAATCTTTGTCTTTTGTCGACAATTCGTTGTAATGGTTTGTAGAATATCATATTCATTAAAATAGTGAATATAACAAAACTTACCGCTGATACTAAAAATGTTGCATTAAATTCCATCATTAATCCTTTAAGCTATATGCCTAATTTATAAAATTAAACAAGACCTACTAATTTCATTGCAATGAATAATGCATACAATGCACAAGCTTCTGATAAAGCTGCACCCATTAGGAAGAAACCAACTGCTTTACCAGCGATTTCAGGTTGTCTTGAAATACTTTCTAATAAACCTTTTGTAGCGATACCGATACCAAGACCTGCACCAACTGCACCGAAACCGATTGCAACACCTGCGCCTAATTGAGCTAAGTCTGAAATTGTTTTAACGTCTGCCATTTTTTTCTCCTTTATTTAATTAATTTCTTAAATTATTCTTCTTCATTAACAGCCATAGATACATATGCAATTGTTAACATCATAAATACTAAGGCTTGAACGAAAGCTACAAATACTTCGAAGAACATAATTGGTAATGGCAAGAAGTATGCAAAAATACCTAACATTACACCAACTAGAACTTCACCTACGAATATGTTACAAAATAGACGAAGAGCCAAGCTGAACGGTCTTGTAATCATATCCAAAATATCAATCAAGAACATTACTATACCAGGGAAACTAAGTCCATGATAAAAGAAATGTACACCTTTCTTTTTAATACCAACAGCCAAGTAATAAATTAGAACAATAATTGCCATTGCAGCTGTCATATTAATATCGTTTGTAGGAGAGGCTAACTCACCTGATTGCAAGTGAATTATTCTCATTGGGATTTGTCCCATCAAGTTTGCTACAACAATAAACAAGAACAACGATGCAACGATTGGAACATGCTTTCTACCTTCTGCACCAATCATTTGGTCTACCTGCCCCCAGAAAAATCCCATCAGGGTTTCACAAAAAGCTTGTAGTTTTGTAGGAATTACTGACAACTTACGTGTTGCAACAAATGCGAAAATCAAAATCGCAGCCATTGCTACCCACATAGTTACGATAGTATCCATGTTAAATGACATATTTCCAATATTTGCTATCCAATGTCCTTCACTCATATCAAACTTTCATGTTTATTCTTATACTAATTACGATAATTGTACAACGACCTAAAAAAATTCGCAAATTTTTCATATTTGTTATAAATTAATACTATGATTAAAAAGCACTTAAATATAGTAAATTCAACAAATCTATACTCAAAAGAACATATTAACAATATTAAGAACAAAACGGTAATATACACTTCAAAACAAACAAATGGCAGAGGTCGTTTTAACCGTGCATGGGTTGATTTGGGCAATGAAAACTTATTTGTATCAATCGTTTTAAAACCAAGCAAGGATTTAAAACCTGTATATTCAAATTTTACACAATATACAGCCTTAAAACTGGCAAAGACATTTGAAACATATGACATTACACCACAAATCAAATGGCCTAACGACATTTTAATTAACGGTAAAAAGATTTCGGGCATTTTAGCCGAAAGTGTAATGAGTGAAGGCAAACTAAAAGGGTTAGTCATTGGAATTGGTTTAAATCTTAACGCAAAAACCGAAGATTTCAAACAAATTGACAAAGAAGTTACAGCACTAAATATCGAAACCGGTAAACCAATAGACAAAAATATTTTTTTAGACGAATTATGTCAAAATTTCTTTAATGATTATGAAAACTTTTTAAAATTGGGCTTCATATCAATAAAAAAAGAATATGAAAGCTATGCAAACTTTATTGGCAAAGAAGTTACCATTAAAAATTTTGCAACCACATTAAAAGGCATTGCAGAAAAAATTACCGACAACGGAGCTATTGTTGTTGACGGACAAGAATTTTTAACAGGCGATATAATTTAAGAGATTAAAAATCGTGTTGATCGTGAGCTTCTAAATACTCTCTAACTGTATTTAGAGAAGCTTGAACAATACGAGTAATACGAGATGAAGACAAACCTACTTGTCTTGCAATTTCTTTTACTTGCATGTTTCTATAGAAACGATATTCAACGATTGTTCTATCTTTTTGCGGAAGAGTTGCAATCGCTTCTTTAATCATACGACTCATTTCGCCAATTTCAGCCGCTTCATCAGGCATAGCCTTTGTATCTTTAACGAAATCGAACGGAGAATCATTATCAGAATTTGCCATAGCCAAACTATCAATAGATAAGATAGTTTCATAAACAGCTTCTCTAACTTTTGATGGTGTTACTTCAATACCATCATCATTAGTTTCAGCAACTTCTTCGCCTTCACCTTCTTCTTTCTTATGTTTTAAAGAATACCATTTGTAACGATTTCTTAACTCATTTCTAATAGCCCAACGGACAGCGGTACCGATATAAGCTGAGTTATAACGTTCCATCTCTTCATCAGTTTTATCTTTAATCATAGACTGAACGGCAATAATACCAATACTAACAAGTTCTTCGTATTCTACCATGTGCGCAGGGATACGACGGTGCTCGACTTTAGCAACCTTTTGAACGATATCTATGTACTCTTTTAACTTTGTATTATTTTGCATATGCTTCTTTTTAACTAGTTAACTCAAACCTTTTTTCAATTAATTTGGTTTCTTCTTTAGATTATACACAAAAATTAAAATTTCTGCAATAGCCTTGTATAATTCAGGCGGGATGTACTGATTGACATCTACGATACGGTACAATGCCCTTGCTACAGGAGGATTATCAATTACCGGAATATTATGTTCTTCTGCTATTGCAATAATTTTTCTTGCAATCATCTCAGTGCCTTTTGCAGTTAAAACAGGACATTCCATCTCTTTTTGATCGTATTTTAAAGCACATGCCACATGGATTGGATTTCTTACAACAAAATCTGATTCCGGTACTGCATCCATCATACCTTTTTGCAACATTTGCATACGACGTTGACGAAGTGCGGCTTTTACATTTGGATCGCCTTCAGTGTTTTTATATTCATCTTTAATTTCTTTAAATGACATCTTTTGATCTTTTAAGAATTTCCATTTTGTCATACCATAATCAGCTGCAGAGATTACCAAGAAAGCTAGGCAAGCCTTAAAGATAAATTCTACAATTAACTTACCAAATTCCATCATTACAGCAAAATTATTATCAATTGAAGCTAATCTTAAAATATCCGCTAAGTGTGCTGAATATACAGACCAACCAATAAAGCCTAATATAAGTACTTTTAGAATATTTTTAACCAGCTCAAACATAGTTTTTACTGACATAATATTTTTGAAATATTTTGTCGGATTAAGCTTATCTAACTTTGGCATCAATGGAGCCGTTGCAACCAAAGGACCTACTTGAATAAAGTCGGCAAGAATTGCCATTAACCAAGCTAAAAACAAAATTGGACCGATAATTAAAATTGTCGGGATTAACGTCATAGTTAAAATATACGGCAAACCTACGGTATCAAGGTGTGCGTTTGGAATCTGTTCATATAAGAGTACAAACAACTGGGTAATTTGTTGCCATATAAAAGGTGCCAAGCCATTAATTGCAGTAAAAAGTACCAACAGTGAAATAGCTGTTGAGAAGTCCTTAGATTTTACAACCTGCCCTTCTTTTCTTGCTTGCTCAAGTTTTCTGGGGGTTGCATCAAACTGCTTGTCTTCATCACCCATTGCGATACCTTTATAATAGTCAAGACATTAATATAATATAATAAAAATAATAAACCCTCCAAGTTTTTGGAAGGTTTATTAAGAAAATTGTTTATATTTCAGTTATAAAACTAAGAAACAATTTTGATACCAGAGCTTGTACCGATACGAGTTGCACCAGCTTCAATAACAGCCATTGCATCTTCTTTTGAACGTACGCCACCAGAAGCTTTAACTTCCATACCGTGTGGAGCTACGATATCATGCATAATTTTTACATCTTCAGGTTTAGCACCCACGCCACCTTTAACGAAACCTGTTGAAGTTTTAACTAAGTCAGCTTTTGCTTCTACACATAATTCACAAGCTTTAGCAATTTCTTCTTTAGTTAACAAGTCTGTTTCTAAAATAACTTTTAATTTGTGGTCGCCACAAGCAGCTTTAACAGTTTTAACATCATTTACAATGTAGTCATAATCTTTATTTTTCATTGCTGAAACATTCATAACCATATCAATTTCATCTGCACCTTGTTCAATAGCTGTTTTTGCTTCAAAAGCTGTAACGTTTGAATCGCTTGCACCTAAAGGGAAACCTACAACAGTAACAATTTTTACATCAGAACCTTCTAAGTTTTCTTTTGCTAATTTTACATAAGCAGGGTTAACACAAACACCTAAAAATTTATGTTCTTTTGCTTCTTTAAATAATTGCAAAAATTGTTCTTTTGTTGCATCTTGTTTCAACAAAGTGTGTTCGATGTATTCGTTTAATTGTTTCATTTATAAACCTTCCTTTCAAAATAAACACTTACACTACAATAATACAATAAACATAGATATAATAAACTAATGTTACGAAAACTTATTAGAATTGCTTAAAAGCTTATGTCATGTGCTAGAATAACAACAAAGGATGTTAAGTCATGTTTAAATTATTCGATAAAAAAGTAGAAGTTAGAAAAGATGAATTTCTAAATGAGGTTTACGCAAAATTAAAGGAATATACTCACTTTAATGAACTTTCGGAAGAGCGCAAAGCTCAATTAAGAGGTATTGTAAAAAAATATGGATATCTAAATTATCCTTACCTAAAGGCATTGGAAGAACTTTCAGCCGCAGAAACACTTTGCGCATTGGAAGTTAAATGGGAAGATAACGGTATATTTAAAGACGGTAAATTCAGCTTTGAAAATAATCAAATAAGCCCTCTTGCAAGAAATAACATTAAAAACTCAGACTGGTTAAAAAAAGAAGGTCATGACATAAAATTAATAAACCTTGCAGCTCTTGGTAATGGTAACTATTCAGAAACTCCTGGAAAATTTTTCGATTGGGTTAAACAAATTTTAATTTTACCAACAGGGGACTTAAAAAGAAACATCTTTAATACAACAGTTTATTTAATTCCATTTCAGCCTCGTGACTTCGGTTGCGCTTATTTACCAACAAGTAGCGACGTTAGCCCAAAATTAAATGATGAAAATATTGAAAAAACTTTAAATTATAACGTAAAACAACAAGTTCAATTGTTCATTGAATTTGCTCAATTAGCAGGTCACCCCGTGATATATGATGTTTTACCTCAAGCAGGCAGATTTGAAAAAGTTGTACTTACAACCCCTCAAATTGCACGTTGGTACAACATTAATGAATTAATCGAAAAAATCTGCAACAAAGTTGATTCTTTAGAATTGGATGATAGTCATTCAAGCGAAGATATAAAAATTGCAAAAGATTTATACAAACAAATGCTAAAAAGCGGTGCAGGAGAAATTAGCACAACTTACAGAAAAATTTGCGATGAAATCAATTTAAAATTAGTTGATTACAGAAAACAAATTTCAAATGAAATGTCAGAAAAGAAAACTCAAGAAAAACTTGTAAAACAAGCTAAGGAAATCATAGCAAAAGCATTAAATATAAAAGTATCAAAGCATCTTGAGGAACACGACATTATAGATAGCGGTGTAGTTATAAATGCTCTAACATCTGCGGGTTTATGGACAATGTGCGGAGGTGCTTGGTGCTCAGCTGGAGTTCCTGTATTTTACAAAATGAGTGAATGTGGTGGGTATCCGATATTCAAACATTACGATGTAGACGGTAAAGACGTAACTTCACTTGCGAACCTTGATTGTCAAACACCATATTACTTTGTGTATTTGGAAAATGGTAGGTATAACAAGCCAGTAATTAATTTTTACATTAAACATCTTGAAAAATTCCAATCAGAATACGGTTTTGACGGTTTTAGAGTTGACCACGTAGACCATATCGTAGACAAAGTTTCTGCAACAAATGGTGTACCAATTAGCTATAGAGCACCTTCATTTGTTTTAGGTGAATTAAACAAACATATGAAGGCTAAAATACCTTATTTTGCAACACTTGCAGAATATATGTTATGGGATAAATATTACAAAGAATATCACGAGGATATGCATTTTGACTTACTATGGGGTAACGACATTCCTTGTCAGTCAGAAAAAACACCTGAAGCAATTACAGAAGATAATCAAGAATTGACAAATTACAACGTAGGCTTAAAAAACAAAAATTACGTGTCTGTATTAAAAACATACAACAACCAAGATGGAGAATTTCCAGTATTTGACAGATACCCTACACAATTGGGTGAAAATGGCGCTATCTTCAAGTGGTTCAAATACAAATTCTTATCAGGCGGTAAATATGCAAACAGACCGGTTATGTACGTTGACGGGGATGAATCTTTTACACAAAAAGAAGTTGAAAAAACTGTTGGTAATGAAATTTCAATGAAAAGAAATAAAAATTACCATTTCTTTAACCGTTTTGACTCTGTAAACAGACTTGCAAAAAGTTTTGAAGTTGTTACAGAAGGTGAAGCACAAATAATATTGCAAGAAGATGACGGATTTGTGGCATGGCTTATTACAAAAGAAACATTAAAGACAGCACTTTTAATCGTTGCAAATTACAAAGCTCCAACTGAAAAATTTAACGAAACAGATGAAAACGGTAATCAAGTTACAATTGAAAAATACGGTGAAGATATTTTTGACAAAACTATCACACTTCCTGCAGATTATACAGTGACTTGCGAACATCAATTTAACGGCGAAGATTTTGAAAAGCAAGACTACAAAGTAGAAGATAATACACTTCACTTTGACAAGTTATATCCGAGCCAATTCAAGATATTCGAACTTCAACGCTAAACTAAGCGTTCATTGGGTTAGTTACCAAGCTAAAACGTCTTTCTTTCGGACGTGAATTTTTTAGCTTGAATAATCTGTTCTCTACAAATGGAGCGTGAGATGATTCAGGTTTTTGTTCAATAAATTTTTTGTAGTATCTCATTGCATCAACCGAACGTTTTAACTTGTCAAAACAAATGCCAATACCTAATAACGCTTTAGCGTATGATGGTTTAACTTTTAAAATATTGTTAAAAACAGTACTTGCATCTTTGTATTGATCTAATGACATTAACAGCGCTGCTTTATGTTTATAAGCTTTTAAAAAATCCGGAGCAACTTCAATAATACGTTGATAAATCATTAAAGCTAATTCTTGTTCACCAACCAGTTCATGAGCTAAAGCCAATTGAACTTGAGCATTTAAATTATCTGGATTTAGTTGAATTGACTTAATCAAACATTTAATTGCAGGGCAAGGTGTACCATTTAACAAATGACAAATACCCAATTCATAATAAATTGAAAAATCGTCTTGCACACAAGATAAAGCTTTTTCTAATGTTTCAATTGCTTTTTCATAGTTTTTTACACCTTTATAAGATAGTGCTAAACCATAATAAGAATCAACATAATCACGTTTATAAAAGATTGAACGTAAATATTTTGGAATTGATTCTTGAAACATGTTAGCCAATCTTAAAGCATCTGCTTTAACACAAAGTTTGTAAGCTTCGTCTTCGTTTATAGTTGTAACTGTAATATCTGCTATTGTTCTATTTTCTGTTTGATTATCTATAGTAATTCCCACTAATTCATTCCCTTCTGTGTGTCTTTATTGTATAGATTTTTTCGCATGCTAGTAACAACCAAAAGATGTATTTTTATATAGACCATTGGATTTATCATTATGTATGTGTTATAAATTTGATATGAAAAGATTGTTGTCGATATGTGTATTAATGTTATTCTGCTTACCTGTAATGGCTGCTGAAACAGTTAATTTGGGAAAAGTAGAAAAACAAAAAGTTACAATAAAAGAACCTGTAAAAAAATTAAAAGGCTCTTTACTTATTAACGACAAACAATTAATTGAAGAACTTGTTGAACTTCAAAAGAAGAAGGATATGGAAGACATTGAAAATCTTTGGAAGGGTACTGTTGAAAATAACCAAGTTATTGGCTTTGCATTAAAAAAATTAGCAACCCCTGAAAGTCAACGACGAATCCACTCTTCATTAATGTCAAAAACTCTTTCTGCAATTATTAGTGGTGCATCATTTGCTCCATCTTTTGCCGGTGCAAATTATTACACACAAACAGCATCATTTGCTGCCGGAAAATTAGCACAAAACTTGCTAAATAAAAAGAATGTTCCACAAGAATCTCCTCTTACAGATACAGAGTTGATTGAGCTTGCTGGACTTGTTGAAAACTTACAAGACAAAATTATTGATACTTATTACAACTATAAAAATTCATTATCACTTTTGAAAGAAACTCGTGCAAGATTGCTTTTGTATAACAAAAATTACACTCAAGCGCTAGATAAGGGCGATATATTAGATATTACAGTATCTTCAACAATGTATGACAATATGGTTTTACAAGAATATAAGGCCGAACAATCTGCAAAAAAATATCACTTGGAGTTACAAAGATTAGCAGGTAAAAAAGCCGTTGATAACTTGAATATATACCAATTCAATGTTAATGAAACTATTTATAAAGGAGGTTTAAAGTAATGATAAAAAAATTTATTTTAATCCTTTGCTTAATTACATTTGCAATTCCAGCTCTTGCGGAAACATCACTGGACAGCCTAAAAGAGTCAAAACCTCACGCATATAGAGTTGGAACAACTGATGATTTAGAAATAGAATATAAAATTAAAGATGCAGTAAGCACGAAAAACGTTAAAAATACAGATAAACAAACTAACTTAGAAGGACTTACATATGCAGATTTAAGTATAAAAAAAATATCTAAAGAAATGTCAAAAGAACTTGAGATGGATAACACTGAGATGATGGGTGACCTTTCAATGTTGTGGCAGGGTGCAGCAACCAAAAGCGATACCATTAAATTTGCAATTTATAAATTATCAAATCCTGATGCTGATAAACCTGATGATAAATCTATAAAAAAGGTATTATCTACTATTGCGAGTATGTCTACTCTTGTGGGTGCCGGTTCAGGAAACCCTCTTCTTGCAACAGGTTCGTTCTTTACTGGCTCAATGCTAAGCATTATGGGACAAGATACGAAAGCCATGAATTACAAGTATACAAGAGTAAATGATGCCGACATGATTATACTTGTACGTAAAATTGATGATTTGCAACAAAATATCGTAAACAAATATTATGACTATATGACAGCAAGAAAAGTTTCAAAAATGACAACAAAAATGGTTAATGAACGCCATAACAATTATAAATTAGCACAAAATGGTAAACGAGAATTGATAATTATTGCAGATGCATATTACAGAGATTCTCTTGATATGCAAATGCAAGCGAGAAATGATTATTTTTCAAAACGTGCAGCACTTGAAGAACTCGTGGGCTCAGATGTATTCAAGCAATTCGAGCAAGTCGTAAACAACAGAGAAAAATAACGAGTCATCTACAAGTGCTATTATTCAAGCGTTTTGTTAAATGATTTATAGTTATATGAGTTAATTAACTCTGTTTTTATTGCCTCTGGAATATAATTTAACAAGTCTGATGCTAATACGGAATATTCTGTCAAATCCTTACTTGCCATTTCGCCGGCAAGTCCATGTAAGTATACCGCAGTTTTTGAAGCTTCAAACAGATTCAAACCTTGTGCTAAAAATCCTGCAATCATACCACATAAAACATCACCACTTCCGGCTTTTGCTAAAGCTGAATTACCTGTTTTATTAATATAAATATTCAAATTTTTAGAACAAACTACTGTATTATGCAACTTTAAAACCGTAGTGCATTTGAAATTTAAAGAAATTTCGGTTGCAGCATCTTCAGGATTATCTAAAATTTCTTGAACAGTCTTACCCAATAACCTTGAAGCCTCTTTAGGATGAGGAGTTAAAATTAATTTATCAGGTAAAACAATCTTTTTAAATTTTGCAAGTAGATTTATACCATCAGCATCCAAAACAACCGGCTTGTCTAAAATTGCAAGTTCTGTCATTATAGATTTATACATCAAAACTGCCGGTGCTTCTGTTGAAAAACCACACCCAAAAGAAACTATATCATAATTCTTTATTGTATTCTTAATCTGTTTTATAGGAACAAGAACAATATCCGGTGTTTTTGCTGCAATAGCTTGTAATACACTAGGGCAACTTGCTAATGCAACATACCCACATCCAACTCTTAACGCTGATATACTGGACAAATATGCTGCACCTAAAAAATTCGGAGAGCCTGCAATATTTAACACCTTACCATATGTGCCCTTATTTGATATTTGCTTACGTTCAGGAATTAAAATATTACTCACTTATTAACCTACCTGTCTTATTGCCTCATATAAAACAATTGCAACAGAATTTGACAAATTCAAACTTCTTTGACCTTCTTTCATTGGTATTGTTATTGAATTTGCATCAGGAGCAAATAAAATATCCTCTGGAATACCTCTTGATTCAGGCCCAAATACCAAAAAATCGCCCTCTTGAAATTTAGTATCAAAATAAGAAACTTTTGATTTTGTTGTTAAGTAATAAAATTTTGCATCAGGATTTTGAGCCTTTAGCTCGTCTAAAGTATCAATTCTCGTAATATTAACACTATCCCAATAGTCTAAACCTGCTCGTTTTGTATATTTGTCAGATAGTGAAAAACCCAACTTACCAACCAAGTATAAGTTTGCACCCGTACAAGCACAAAGACGAGCAATATTACCTGTATTTTGAGGAATTTCAGGTTCATACAAAACAACATTAAATTTTTTAATATCCATTACTTCCATATTAGTCTTCTTTTTTAAAGAATTTTCTAGATTCCAAAACTACAGGAATACCTCTTAATACACATAAAATAATTGCTATTTCTGCAGATACTGCTGCAATTAGAATCATACAACAAGCTGCAAACTCTGGCATATAAGGTATATTTGCTAAAATGTATAGAGCAAAAGCAACAGCTTTAGCAACGGCATATCCTATTTTCATAGGTTTAGCACCGCATAACCATTGGCAAACAGGATCTTCTAACATACTTCCTTTACCAAAAGCAATTAACCCTCTTTCCATTGCAATACTGCGTAAACTATCAGTAATAACACCTCTTGTTACAACAATAATAGGAAATACAACGGGTACCCAGCCTAAGTGAGAAAGCATAATCCAATATGCATATTCTGCAATTCTATCACCCATAATATCAAGTACAGAGCCTAATTTGCTTTCTTCATGAAACTTTCTTGCAACATAACCATCTAAACCATCTAAAGCAAATGCTAAGACTGTTAATGTAAAAGATGTAATATAAGCCACGTTTGAATTTTTAAAGTATAACAATGCTACCGCAACGAATACGAAAAAGATTCTTGAAATACTTATTATATTTGCCATTTAAACCTCTATTATTGTTTTAATCTTGATAAAGCAAAATTACGTTCATCAAGTGATTTCAATTTGTTTTCACCTAACATAATTTTTTCAGCTTCTTCTAATATATTAACTACATTGAAGCCATTTTCACCATCTGAACGAGCTTTTCTACCTGATTCGCAACAAGTAATAAAGTGTTGGCATTCAAGTTTCAAAGGTTCAATTTCCAAATAATCAATTTTAACATCTGTAGCTGAACCTGCTCTGTTATTTTCAAAAACTTGTAGTTTATTTTCTTGTAATGTATCGTCTAAAATTGCAGTCTTCTTTGTACCACGAACTAAAAGTCTTACGTGTTTCATTGGTGTAATCCAACTGTCTGAAATTTGACCAATCACACCACCTTCAAACTCAATTGCCAAGTGAGTAATATCCATAATTTCGTTTCTTTCAGATGAACAACCTACTGCTGAAATAACATGTTTTGGTTCTTTACCAATAACATATGACATCATTGAAACATCATGAGGAGCTAAATCCCACATAACACTTCTGTCATTTTTAAAGTAGTTAACGTTTAATCTGTCACTTTGTGCATAAACAATGTCACCTAATGTTCCGTCATCTACTAACATCTTCAATCTGTTTACTGCAGGATGGTATAACAATAAATGACCGACCATTAACACTAAGCCTCTTTGTTCTGCAATTTCTTTTAAAGTTTGAGCATCTTTTGCTGAAGTTGAAATAGGTTTTTCAACATAAACGTGTCTACCACTTTCTAAGAACATTTTTACAAACTTAAAGTGAGTATGACTTGGTGTAATTACAGCAACTGCAGTAATTTCCGGATTATTCAATATATCATTAAAATCTTTTGTGGTTTTTACATTTGGATATTGTTCTTTAACTTTAGCTAAATTTTCTTCATCTAAATCACAAACTGTATCTAAAACTTCTAAATTGTAGAAGTTACGAACAATATTTCTTCCCCATAGTCCGCAGCCCATAACTGCAATTTTTTGTTTAGTCATTGTTTTATATCCCTACTTTTTAATCACAAAAGAGGATTATTTAACATCCTCTTTTATGATAATTAAATTATTACTAATTTTCATTGCACATGTCGGAAGAACTACATCGCTCAACCCATCTGCAATGCTGATTATTTTACCGGCACCAAGAACAACTTCTTCGCCTTTGTAAATAAATTTATAATCAGTATCTCTGTCTGACCTAATAGTTATCTTATCCATAATTTATTTCTTCTATACTAGTCAAAAACGTAATTAATGATAGATGCTTCTCTAGCTCTTTTGATAGCTTTAGCAATCATTCTTTGATGTTCTGCACAGTTACCTGTAACACGGCGTGGAATAATTTTGCCAGCTTCTGTTAAGTATCTTTTTAATTTTGCAGCATCTTTGAAATCAATTGATTCTACGTGATCAGCACAGAAACTGCAAGTTTTACGTTTTTTCTTATCGTTTAAGTCTTGTTTTGCCATTAATTTATCCTTTCTTATGCAAATTTTACTTAATCATTTTTTGTTAGAACGGAATTTCATCTTCGCCGATTAATTCATCCGGCATTTCGGTATCTGAAAATTTAACAATGTCTTCCGAGAAACTGTCAACCGGTGAACTTGCTCCCATTGATTCAATTTCGTTAGCATCAATTTCAAATATTTTTCTTTCTTTTCCGTTTTCATCTTTCACATTAGCTGTTTGCAAAACACCCTCAACAACAACTTTCATTCCTTTTGAAAGGCCTGCAACAACTTCTGTAAGAGATGTTCTTTTAGCGAGAACCCTTACTAAAAGTTCTTCTTTATCACCAATATTCAAAACAAAAGTTGAAACAGAAGCACCCTTTGAAGAGTACCCTGTTTGAGGATTTCTAAAAACTGTTCCTGTAACTACTGCTTTTGATATTGATTTAACTGCCATTTTATATCCTAAACTGAAGCTTTTTCTTCAACTACTAACATTAAAGTTCTTAAAACATTATCATTCAATTTCAATGCTCTTTTGAAGTCAGCTACTTTGTTAGCATCCAATGAAATTACAGAGTTTACCATGAAACCATCTCTGAATTTTTGGATATCATAAGCCAATTTTTTACGTCCCATTTTATCTCTAGATTCAACTTTACCACCCATTTCAGCTAAGTCTGAATCAACTTTTTCTAAAACTTTGTCAATTTCATCTGAATCTAAATTTGGTTTGAAAATTGTTAATAATTCGTATTTTCTCATTTTTTCTCCTTAAAAAAATATTTCTAGTTATAGTTTTATCTTATCATAAACAAAAAAATTACAATAAGTAATCTGCAAAAAAACTATATTTTGCAGGACCACTCATATAAACATCTTGTTTTGTATCAGCCAAAGAACCGCTCCATTCAACGTTTAGAGCACCTCCTAGCAAGTTTACTTTTACTTTACCGTCTGTTAAGTTATTTAAAATTGATGCAACAACTGAAGCACAAGCACCAGTTCCACAGGCAAGAGTAATGCCACAACCACGTTCCCAAACTCTTAAATCAATTTCATTTCTTGAGTTAATCCTTACAAATTCTACATTTGTTTTTTCAGGAAATATTTCATGGTTTTCAAACTTTGAACCCACAGTTTTTGCCAGTTTTAATAAATCACTATTTTTATCCTGAATAAACATTATACAGTGTGGATTGCCCATTGAAACAGCGTTCACAGAGTAAAATTTTCCATCAACAATAATTTTTTGTTCTAAACACTTTGTTAATTTGCATGGAACTTGTTCAGGTACCAAAACAGGTTTTCCCATATTAACTTTAACCAGACCATTTTCCAACAATTGTGGCTTGATAATTCCGGCTAAAGTTTTTACTGAAAATTCTGTTTTATCAACAAGTTTTTTGTCATAAACATACTTAGCAAAACACCTCATACCGTTGCCACACATTTGTGCAGTTGAACCGTCTGAATTATAAAAATACCAAGAGATATCAGCATCTTCACAATCGGTTTTTGGAATAATCATTCCATCTGCGCCTATGCCAAAATTTCTATCACAAAGTTTTTTTGCCAACTCCGACATTTCAATATTTGCTTTTTCAAATTCCGAGTAATCAAGGATGACAAAATCATTGCCACAACCTTGCATTTTAGTTATTTTAATGGTATTCATAAGTCAAGTTTAACACAAAATTTTTCATAGACAAATTTTTAACAAGGAGTAATAGATATTATGCTTAAAGCATTAATTGATATCATTTCACCTAAAGGTGAAATTTCTGGTAGCGGATTTGCAATTAACTATTTAATTTTAAGAATACTTTATTTTATACTAACTTATACCTCAACGTATGTTCTATTTAACGCAAATCAAGATATTCCGTTCTTTAGAATTTTAAGCTTTGTCTTCTTGGGAATAATCTTGTTAATTGAATTAGTAATTCTGTTTAACTACAAAAGAAGATTGTTAAATATCTTAGGAAACCTTGCACTTGCAATAACTTTAGCAATTATTTTCACTTTTGTTGCTGAAATTTTAATTACATTGTTCTTTAATCAATGGTTTTTAATTGCTTCTGGCATACATATAATTATTATCCCTGTAATTATAGCAATTATTCCTTCAAGAGGAACTAATATAAAAGAGTACTGGCATTCATTTTGGCAAAAGACTCTTGCTGTCATAAAATATCCGGTAACAATTTGTGCAATAGCTTTTATAATAGGACTTTCAATTATTAACCAACTATCAATTATTCATAACAACAATATTGTCAAATTAAATACAGAAAACTCTGAAAAGTTGGTTATAAATCCACTTTCAAACTACACTGGCAAAAGCGTTGAAGAAATCACTCAAATTCGCCAAAAATATGTAAAAACATCATTATTTTATAACGAACAATATGAACCAAATATCAGCGTTTTTGGGCAAATGCAAGACAAAAAAGCTTGGTGGGGCATTAATCACATAATTTGCTACGGTTGCAAACAAAATACAAACGTTCGCAAAGAAGGATTATCAGAGGAAAGTAGATTTATCAACAATCCAAATATGTTGGTTGGAGTACTTGTTAGCCAACTTTTTGAAAGAACTCCAGAACTAAAAAGTTTTTGCGATGATAAAAATCTACAAATGATACCGACAAGCCTTACTTATGACAAAAAATACAAAGTAATTACGGCTAAATACAAAGCTACAGATAATTTTACAAAACAATTCGGCAAAAAAGGCAAAAAAGGACATGTCAAATTCTTATTGACAGGTTTAAATGCTCGTGACTTTGGATATAATTACGCATATGCTATTGATACTGCCAATATAGCGTTCAATCCTACTTATTCAATAAAAGGAAACTCTCTTGATTATGGTATCGTTAAGTTTGAAGACCATATTGCTCTGGGAAAAGCCTGTGAAGTTGACGGAGGATGTAACAATGCAACTCCTTATCAACCTGCACTTGAATTTATAATTCTTCGTTTACCTGCCGAAATGACAATATCTCTATGGAAACACAAACCGCTTTACAAGAATCAGCCGGCAAGTATGTATTACAAAGTGATTTTCGAGTAGTTTAATAAATTAACAAGGCGGGTTGCAAACTAACGTTTGTAACCCGCCTTGTTACAAAAACGTGTTTGATATTTTTATTACATATTAGTTACATTTTATCGACACAAAAAATTCTTTTTTTTATAATGTTGATGAAAACACATGGTATACAAATTTAATCAAGAGGACTAAAAAATGGATATATTTTCAGTATTTACACTGCTTGGCGGATTGGCATTCTTCTTATATGGTATGAGCGTAATGTCAAACGGCTTGGAAAAAGTTGCAGGCGGTAAGCTTGAAAAAATGTTGAAGCTAATGACTTCAAACCCAATGAAATCCTTAGCTTTAGGTGCAGGTATTACAATTGCAATTCAATCATCATCTGCACTTACTGTAATGCTTGTAGGTTTGGTTAACTCAGGTATTATGGATTTGAGCCAAACAATCGGCGTAATTATGGGTTCTAACGTAGGTACAACTCTTACAGCTTGGATTTTATCACTTTCAGGTATCGAAAGTTCAAATTTTTACTTAAGACTTTTAAAGCCTGAATCTTTCTCTCCGCTTGTTGCTTTAGTTGGTATCTTGTTAATGATGATTTCAAAAAGCGACAGACGTAAGAGTGTCGGCAGTATTATGATTGGTTTCGCTATTCTTATGTACGGTATGGAATTGATGTCAGGTTCAATGAAACCATTAGCTGATATGCCGGAATTTACTCACGTGTTAACAGCATTTTCTAATCCAATTTTGGGCGTTATAATCGGTACATTATTTACAGGTATCATCCAAAGTTCAGCTGCATCAGTCGGTATATTACAGGCTTTATCAATGACAGGTGGCGTAACTTTTGGTATGGCAATTCCGATTATCATGGGGCAAAATATCGGTACTTGTGCAACTGCATTACTTTCAAGTATCGGCGTTGGTACAAATGCAAAACGTGTAACTGCTGTTCACATTTCATTTAACTTAATCGGTACAGTTATATTTTTAGCAATATTCTATCTTGGAAACATGTTCTTCCACTTTGAATTTTTAACAGACAAAATCAACCCTGTAGGTATTGCGTTATGTCATACATTATTCAACATTGCAACAACTGTAATGTTATTACCATTTACAAAACAATTAGAAAAAATTGCGATATGGGCTGTTAAATCTAAATCTGACGAAGACGATGAAACAGTTTTCCTAGACGAAAGATTACTTGTTACACCAACATTTGCAATTGCAGAATGTAAAAACATGACAGATCAAATGGGAATTATGGCTAAGAAAAACTTCTTCCGTTCAATGAAGATGATTAACAATTTCAGCCAAAAGAGAATGGATAAAATATTAAGAAAAGAACCTAAAATCGATATGTACGAGGATAAATTAGGTACATTCTTAGTAAAACTTTCAAGCAAAGATTTGACAGAAAAAGATAACCATGAAGTATCTAAACTTCTTCACTGCATAAGCGACTTTGAAAGAATCGGCGACCACGCTGTAAACATTTTAAAAGTTGCTAAAGAAATGAACGAAAAACAAATCAGTTTCTCAGATGAAGCAAAATCAGAAATTCAAAGAATCACAAACGCATTATCTGAAATTATGGATTTGACAGTAGAAGCGTTCAGCGAAAATAATTTAGAAAAAGCTAAAAAAGTTGAACCATTGGAACAAGTTATCGATATTTTAATCAATGATGCTAAAAACAAACACATCGAAAGATTACAAAACGGTATTTGTACAATTGAATTAGGTTTCCTACTAACAGAAGTATTAAACAATATTGAACGTGTGTCAGACCACTGCTCAAACGTAGCTGTTTGCTTAATTCAAATTGACCAATCAGCATTCGACAAACATAGATATTTGAACGACTTAAAAACATCAGGCGAAGAAGAGTTTAAACAAAACTTTGATACTTACAAACAAAAGTATCTTCCACCTGAATTAATAAACGCTTAAGTTATTTGAACAATTAAATTTATCTTAAAAGTGCCATTACAGCCATATAGTGCAGAATTGCACCACCTAAAACAAATAGGTGCCAAATAGAGTGCATGAATGGTACTTTTTTTAGCAAATAAAATATGCAACCAAGCGAGAACAATAAACCGCCACCTAGTAAGTAGTATACTGAAACAGGGTTATAAGCCCACATTCTGAGCATTAAGAACAATGATAGCCAACCCATTACCAAATATAATGCTGTGTTTAGATACTTAAATTTTAATGTTATACAAGAAAATACAATTCCCATAATTGCTAAATACCAAGTCATAGCAAGCAAAGCTACTGAATGAGGAAATGGTACAACAAGCAACAATATTGGAGTATAAGTTCCGGCGATTAGTAAGAAAATTGCAGAGTGGTCAATTTTTCTAAAGACCTTTTTAGCAGTTTTATTAACCATCGCATGATATAGCGTTGAAGATTGAAATAAAATAACCAACGTTGCACCATAAATTGCGGTTGAGGCGGTTTCTGTCGGTGTACTTGAGGTTACAACAAGAAAAACCAATCCGTATATTGCTAACAATGTTCCGATTGCATGAGAAAAAGCGTTTGCAAATTCTTCAATCGGTGAATATTTTACATCATCTTCCACAATAGAACTCCTATAATTTTTTCTAATGTATCATTGCATATTTTTTGAAAAATTTGAATAGAAAAAACATAAAAATTTACACCAACTATTATTGAAAAAAAGTTTAGCTAGATATGAATACAAATTAACTTTGTTTTTGATATGAATTCAAAAGAAACTCAATTGTAAAATATGGATTATACACAATAACAGTTTTTTACGCACCAGCAATATCATTGATTGCCATTATAATGATTAACTCACAAACCAATAACAATATGTGAAAAACTAAAGAAAACTAAGAAAATCTTGTTTGTTATGTAAGTGCTCGTTCGACTAATAATCAAAAAGACAGGATAAATTTATTTATCTTACCTGAACGTTACAAGTATATTATCCACTTTTTAACATAAATTTTAAAAATTCAGCATTAAGCATTACAATCGTAACATTTTATTGTAAAACTCAAATAAAAATGTTATAATGTACCCACAAAATTGCATTTGAGGAATTACATATGGAAATTGGCGGAATTAAAATAAATTTACCCCAAATTGGTGGAAACAAAGCCCATAAAACTGAAAAATATGCCAATTTGAACGAACACGCTAAAGATGTCTACCAAAAACATTCAGCAGAAGAGGTTCAACAGGCTATGTCTGAATTTTCAAGTTTAAATACTGGAGAAGGTAGAAAATTTGATTTCGTTGATTCTTGCACGTTTAGATATTTATACAAACAAAACCTTATTGATATTGATACAGTAAAAGCGTTAAAAGATACAACTAAATTCGGTTTGTATGATATGTCTGCAGCTTATCAAATGAAAAAAGACCGATATAACGATCCTAAATTCTTTGATAAAATGTTAAAAGCTATGGACTCAATTCCTGATGGCAGAAACGCAACACGATTTATTCAAAATAAATTTGAACCAACAAAAGAATTTACAATAGGATTTGGTAAAGAAGGCTTAAATAAAATCGAAGAAATTATCGATAAACAAACACCTATTGGTAAATATTATAAATTTGATGCCGACAGCGGAAAAATGATTGAAGAAACTGAATCAAAGATGGTGCTACACTATCCTGTTCAGTTAAAAACAAGAACTTTTGATTACAAAAATAATAAAGACGTAGATAAAGTTGAAAATCTTGATATGAAAGGTTTCTTAACTGTTGCAAAACAAGTTGTTACAACAAATGACAAAGATGGTAATATGATAAAAAAAGAAATCATTACACCATCAGAAATAAAGGGTACATTTGATGTTGAAGTTGTCCATGCTAACGGCAAAAAAGAACAAATTTCAAAAGCTTCTATTGACAAGAAAACAGGTATTAAAACAATCAAAAGAGATATGAAATCTGAAGATGGCACTCATACTCAGTTCTTGTACGAAGACGATCCTCAAGGAAATAGAATTGTTGATTACAAAATTACAGATAAAAACGGTAAAATCTTAATGGGATGCTCGCAATCGTTTGAAGTTGTAGACGACAATCATTACATTTCATCTCAAAACGGTTACAAATACGATATATCTGTTTCTGATGACAAGTTTACAGTCAAAGACTTACATCATGAAACTCAAGCCGAAATCAAATTTAATAAAAAATTCAAAGGCAACAAAAACGAAATCATCAAAGTTCTAAAACAAGTTCCTGGGGAAGAATTATTTGAAGTTGTTGATTCTGTGAATAAATTAAAAGGCAAAGACAAGAGTAGCGTTCTTGATTCTGCATACTCACCTCTTTCACGAAACATTAACGTCGGAAATGACTTAATGGTATTCCTTCACGAATTAGGTCATGCTAAAGACTTCCAAGTTAAAAACGGTAAAAAATATTTAAAAGACACTGCTAAAGCAATGTTTTCAGACAACAAAGATATCCAAAAGACTTTTGTTGAAGAAAGAAAACAATTTAACGAAACTCATTCAGATGCAGAAAGACAACATATTGACTACTTTACACAAGCTAAAGGTCATTATGGCGGAAAATGGGGAGGTTTAGCCGAAGTCGTAGCTGAAACTAACGCTCTTACAAATACCTACACAGATGAACCGGTAGAAGCTCTTGGAACTCGTTTGCAATACTTGCAACAACATTTTCCAAAAACAATCGCTGCAATTAAAGATGCGATGAACTGGAAAGATGATTTAACAGCAATTGAATATTACGGAACATAATTAATTGTTTTATAATGTAAGTATAAGTA
>URRM01000001.1 GCA_900550295.1 uncultured bacterium | reverse complement strand
ATTGGATGAAGAAATGTTCCAAAACATTTTTTATAGTCTGTAAGTCCTTTTGATTTACCATTTCTTAGATAAATATATGTTCCACCAGTTTCAAAATAACCTGTTTTATTAAAACTTTCTCGAACAATGCATATAACATTAAAAAGCAAATATTTATTTATTCCAATTTCCTTGTAGTTTGTAGAACTTCCCCACCAGTAGTAAGCAGTATTTTTAAAAATTAATATTGCTACAGAGGCTATGTATTTTTTTGTTTGCTTATTTTTTAAAAAGAATACTCTGCATATACCCTTTGGTATGAGATTAAAGAACATATTTTCATGGTATTTATCATTTATAATACCACTTATGGCTCCTGTTCGTGTGTAAGTTTCTTTATGCAATTTTATATATTCTTCTAAATCTTTTTTAGAACCAGTTGATTCAACAATTTCATATTTGTCACTTTTTTTTAGTTTTCGTATAGCTTGTCTGGTTGTTTCTTCACAATCAGCTAACATTTTTTCATCCGGCTTTGATAAATCTATAATAGAGGTATACCTTAATTTTGGAAAAAAGTTGAAATATATTAGAGGGTTAACTAGTGAACAATTTTTGGGATTATTTTTTTCGCTTAGTGGAGGTAGTGAAATGCTAAAATCTTCAATGGAATATTTGTTAATAATTTCTTGTATATAGCTTTGAAAACAGATTTTTACCTTATTAAATTGTTTTTTAGAAAGATTATCCTTTAAAATATAACCCCATCTAGAATTTAAATTCTTCGGAGTTTTATATAACTGAACTAACATATAAATTTCATCATTATTATCTTTATTTACAATACCAAAAGAAAGATTTTTCCAATATGAAAATCTATCTATAGAAGTAACATCATATAGTAAATGTGCCCAACCCATAGAGTTTGAATATACAAATTTATCCCAATCTTTAGCTTCAAACTCTATAAATTTTTTAATACGAAGATCCATAAAATCCTATCTGTATAACATATAAGTTATATATTATAATATATAACTCGGTTACATTTATAAGTCAATATTTATATACTTATATATTATGAATAAGGAACAGTTGCTAAAACACTTTGGTAAAAATGTGAAAATAGAACGTATAAAAAAAGATTTGACACAAGAACAGTTAGCCGAAATTATGAATATATCTCAAAATTATATAGCCAATGTAGAATGTGGTAAGGTAAATATGTCTTTAGCTAAAGTTTTAGAACTATCAAGAGGCTTAAATGTTAATATTAATGTTTTATTATCCTTTGATGATTAGTTTTTAAATCCTCATAAATTCTTTCAATAACTTCTTCCCATGTATTTTTTTGTTTAAAGAGTTTTACATTTGAGTACCAGTCGCATTTTGAGGTATCTTTATGCCAACGCCAATCATACTGAATTGGTAAAATGATGTATGTTTTTTTCCCCATAGCACCTGCAAGATGTCCAACTGACGTATCATTGCAAATTACAATATCCAAATTCGCTATTGCTCCTGCAGTATCAGCAAAATCTTTGAATGTTGAGCCTAAGTCTACAATGTCAAATATTGATTGTAAATTTTGTATTTCGTCATAACCGCCCATTACTTGTACTGAGTAAATTTTAGAGTTTGGAAGTTCAAAAATCTTGCTAAAACTTTCTGCTGTCATTGCTCTTTCGGCACCAATTAGGGTGTTACCTTGCCATTTTATGCCGATTTTTAGTTTGTCATTGTTGAAAAATTTATTTTTATAAATTTTAGTTTCTCTTTTTGAAGCGTGCAAAAATTTATCAGGAGATGTGAATATGGTTTGATTATCCAGTCCTAGATAATAAGGTAAGCTCATTATAGGGCATTGATAATCGCTTTCATTGAGATATTTTTCGTGAAGTTTTGCAATAATATGAACATTAGGTTCTTTATTTTCAGCAAAAAGTGGTAATAAAGTCATTTGAGGCTTGAAGTAGACCTTTTTCGCTCTTTGCGCAAGCATTTTTACATATCGGTAGTACATTAAAGTATCACCTAATCCGGCTTCATAGTACAAATAAACAGTTTTTCCGGTTAAATCTTCGCCTTGCCAAAAAGGTAGTTCATTTATTTTTCCAAATGAAAGGTTCTGTTGAGTTATCAAAGCGTGAGATTTGCTAACTCTGCTTTCAAAATACGGATATCCGCTAACGTAGTCTTTATTCATAAAATAGAAAGTTGCAAGAAAGTATTTCCCCTCAGTATCATTTGGCTCAAGTTCTAAAAACTTTTTCATACAATCAATTGCTTTTTCCCAAAGTTCTGAATAAAAATATACAAAAGACAGGTTAAAATAAACCTCCGGCAATTGGTCTGTGATTGTCAGAATTTCTTCGTACTCAGCCATAGATAAAGCATATTTGCCATTATCCTTATGTGTTTTTGCAGAATTAAAAAGTTTTAAAATTCTTTCTGTATCCATAAATCTGATTATATCATATTTTTCAGGTTTGATTAAAAATCTTTATGTATATTTTGTAATATACCTGAAATGATGATTGCATATTAAATTTAAAAATGCTAAAATATCTTGAGAAAAATAAGGAGAAAAAGTATGTACGAAAAATTTAGAGATTTTCAGTTAGCAATTTTGGGTGTATGTATTGCGATAGGTGCAATTTTTGCGGCTTTGATTGCTACAAATAACCTTTCAAACAATAATATTCAAGTTACGGGTTCAGCTTATGAAATTGTAAAATCAGATTCTGCAAATTGGACTTTCACTATTACTGCAAAAGCTCCAACTCGATTACAAGCTTACAAAACAGTTCAAGGACAAATTCCGGAAGTTAAAAAATATTTGACTTCAAACGGAATTCAAGAAAATCAAATTGAATTATTGTTGTCAAATTCTTATGAAACTTACAAAACAAACCCAAATACAGGTTATGCAACAAATAAGGTAGACAATTATGTTTATCAACAACCAATCAAAGTTTCTACAACAGATGTAGAAAAGGTTAAAGAATTATCTACCGCATATCAAGTGCTTTTTGAAAAAGGTATTAATATTGCAAGTAGTGGGGAACCTCAATATCACTATTCAAAACTTGCTGATTTAAAGGTTTCTCTATTAGAAAAAGCAACAAAAGATGCTAAAAACAGAGCAAAATCAATGTTAAAATCAAATCACAACAGAGTTGGCAAAATCCGTTCGGCAAAAATGGGCGTATTCCAAATTACACCAGTAGATTCAAACGATGTAAGTGACTCAGGTTATAACGATTTAAGTTCTATTGAAAAGAAAGTTACAGCAGTTGCAAACGTAAGTTTTGCTATTAAATAAAATGGATATATTTGATAAGTTAGCAAATTCAAAATTTAGAAGTAAATTTAAACTTAAGCAAAAAGAATTCGATTACATTAAGCAAAAAGGTCTTGATGTAATCGAATCTCATGCAAGAGATTTTATTGCCAAAAGAATTGCTCCGGAGGTTATTCAAAATGACGGAAAACAAACTCCAATGCGAGGTCATCCTGTTTTTATAGCTCAACATGCAACAGCCACTTGTTGTCGAGGTTGTATTTCAAAATGGCACAAGTTTCCACAAGGTACAAAATTAACAGCTGGACAACAAGAATATATTGTTCAGCTGATTATGACTTGGATTAAAAAACAATTACTTATTAATTAAGCGTTTTACGTAGTTGAAGTATTCATTGTTTTTATAAGGTTTAATATGTTTTGCTAACTGTTCCTTTGTTACAAAGCCTTTTCTATAAGCAATTTCTTCAAGGCAAGCAATTTTAATGCCTTGGTTTTCTTCAATAGTTTGAACATATTGTCCTGCTTGAATCAAAGACTTATGCGTTCCTGTATCAAGCCATGCGAAACCACGACCTAAAACTTCGACTTGAAGTTTATTTTTTTCTAAATAGATTCTGTTTAAATCTGTAATTTCTAATTCTCCACGTGCAGACGGTTTCATTGTTTTAACATATTTGCAAACGTTGTTTGGATAGAAATACAAACCTGTTACAGCGTAATTAGATTTTGGCTCTTTGGGTTTTTCTTCTAAAGATACAGCCTGATTTTTGTCATTGAATTCTACAACGCCAAATCTTTCCGGATCATGAACTTCATATGCAAAAACTGTGGCTTGTTTGCGTTTTGAAACATTTTCGATTGCTCTGTGTAAAGCGCCGGAGAAACCTTGTCCGTAGAAGATGTTATCACCTAAAATCATTGCAACATCGTCGTCACCAACGAATTCTTCGCCTAAAATAAAAGCTTGTGCAAGTCCATCTGGAGATGGTTGAACTTTATATGAGAATTTAAGTCCAAATTGTTCACCGGTACCTAATAATTTTTCAAAGTTAGGTAAATCTTGTGGAGTTGAGATAATCAATATATCAGTAATTCCAGCCAACATTAAAACTGAAATTGGATGATAAATCATTGGTTTGTCATAAATTGGTAACAGTTGTTTTGAAACAACCATTGTTGAGGGATATAATCTAGTTCCAGCGCCACCGGCAAGAACAATACCTTTCATTTTAGAGCTCCTTTTATTTTAATGCTGTTTTCTTGTCTTCAATATGTTTCATCCAATCTTGGTGTTTTAAGTACCAATCAATAGTTAATTTGATACCTTCTTCAAATGTGATTGAAGGTTCCCATCCAAGTTCAGATGTGATTTTGTCGTTTGCAATAGCATAACGTCTATCGTGTCCCAATCTGTCTGCAACGTATTCGATTGAACTTTCATCTTTACCCATTGCATCTAAGATAAGGTGTGTAATTTCCATGTTAGTTTTTTCGTTATGTCCGCCGATATTGTAAACTTCGCCAATTTTACCTTTGTGTAAAACTACATCTATTGCTTCGCAGTGGTCGTAAACATATAACCAGTCACGAACGTTCAAACCGTCACCATATACAGGAACCTTTTCACCCTTTAATAATTTTGAAATGAAGAATGGAATAAGTTTTTCAGGATATTGATAAGGTCCGTAATTGTTTGAGCATCTAGTGTTTAGAACAGGTAAACCGTAAGTTTCATAATATGCTCTTACAAGCAAGTCAGCACTTGCTTTTGATGCTGAATAAGGTGAGTTTGGTTGAATTGGTGTTGTTTCGTAGAAATAACCTGTTTTACCCAATGTACCGTAAACTTCGTCTGTTGAAACTTGTAAATATCTTTCAATACCTAGTTCTTTGCAGGCTTGAAGTAAGTTCAATGTACCTTGGACATTTGATTCTACAAAGATTTCAGGATGTTTGATAGAATTATCAACGTGAGATTCTGCTGCAAAATTTACAACGTAATCACAGTCTTTGATTAGTTCTCTAACTAAATCGTGGTCACAAATGTTGCCGTGTACGAATTTATAATTTGGATTGTCTTTGATATCATCCAAGTTTTCTAAGTTTCCACAATAAGTTAGTGCATCAAGGTTTATTACTTTGTAATCAGGATGCTTTTTTAAAATGTGTCTTACAAAACAGCTACCGATGAAACCTGCACCGCCAGTTACTAACATTGTTTTCATTAAATTAATTCCTCTTTATTTATATCTTTAAATTTTGGTTGTACTTTATCTTTTTCGCTCAGGATTGGTTCAAAATCAATTTCCCAATCAATATTTATGTCTTCATCCTTCCAGAAGATACCTCTATCCGCACTAGGAGCGTATTCTCCGCCAGTTTTGTAAAGCAATTCAACTTCATCGGTTAAAGCTACAAAACCGTGTGCAAAACCATTCGGGATAAACAACATATGTTTGTTTTCTTCTGATAATTCAACTTTTACATATTGTCCGTATGTTTTAGAGTCTTTTCTGATATCAACGGCAACGTCGTAAATTATACCTTTTGAACATCGTACAAGTTTTGCTTGTCCGTAAGGCTTTGCTTGATAGTGCAAGCCTCTAAGTACGCCTTTTGTTGATTTTGAGTGATTATCTTGAACAAATTCTTCTGTAATTCCATTAGCAAAAAAGTCTGATTTTTTATATGTTTCCATAAAAAATCCTCTGTTATCACCAAAAACTTTTGGTTTTACCAGAATGACATCTTCTATTTTTTGTTTTTCAAATTCAAATGGCATGTCGAAATATAAACCCTTTCTTGTATAAAGATTAAATCATAAACATAATAAAAAATACATCATATTTATAACCCAATCTAATCTATTTTATCTACAGGAAAAAGTTGTTTCATATATTTTGCTTCTTGAACATCAATATCAGCATAAATTGCGCATTCTCTATCTTCAGCATTTGCAATAACCTGTGAAGTTGGTGATATTATCATTGAGTTACCAATTCCGCAAAATGCATCAGAAATTTGTTTTGTTTGGTTGCTTACAATTAAGAATAAAGCGTTGTCATAGGCTCTTGTTCTACACATAGAAATAAACATTTCTTGTGCATATTTTCGTGTTTCTTCTTCGTTATAAACTTCATTTGGTACAAGCCATGCTGTAGGCATTGCAATAATTTGAACACCTTTTTTCATCATCTCATTAATAAATACCGGATATCTCATATCATAGCAAATTGTTAGACCTACTTTTGCAAAGTCAAAGTGTGCAATTTTCATTTCAGTTCCGGCTGTGATTCTTTGTCCTTCGGTTCCACCCATATAATTGTATAAATGAATTTTGTCGTAAACTTCAATAATTTCACCTATTCTATTAATCGCAAAAGTTGAGTTATAAAGTCTATCTCCGATTTTTCTAACAATACTACCTGCAACAATATTTGTATTGTATTCTTTTGCAAGTCTTTGCATTGTTTTGATTACTTTTCCACCATTTTCATCTTCCGGAGTATCTTTGTATGCAATACTTGTTGTAAAAAATTCCGGTACAATAACAAGGTCTAAATTTTTATCCTTGTTGAACTTTATGTAATGTTCAACTTTTTTTAAGTTGGTTTCTTTATCTCCTAATAATGATTTTAATTGAATGTTTAAAATACCTGCCAAAATTCACCTCTGGAATGTTTTATTACGTATTTATTATATAATAAACATGTTAACCGATTTATGAGGATATAGTTATGACTGACAAAGATTATAAATATTATTTAGAAGAAGGAATAAAAAAGACAAACGAAGGTAAGTTTGAAGAAGCTTTGAAGGATTTAGAAAAATCTTTAGAGCTAAAACCTGATCACGCTTTGACTCATTTTTCAAAAGCTATTGCACATCACAATTTGAAACAACTACGTGCAGCATATGAAAATTATGGACATGCAATCAAAATTGATGAAAAAATGGTAGATGCTTATTATAACAGAGCGCAAACTATTTTAGCATTTGATAATCCGTCTGAAGAGGAATTAAAAGAAGCTAAGACAGATTTGGAAAAAGCTACCGAATTAGATGACAAATTTATAGATGCATACTACTACTTAGCAATAGTAAAAATGAAATTAGGTTTGTATGAAAGTGCTATTGTGTCATTAGATAAGGTTTTGGCTATCCAACCGCAATCACCATATTCAAAAGCTTTAAAGAAATTAATTATGAAAAAATACCTACATATGGATATTTAAAATACTCTTAGTAAAATTTTGTTACAGCGGTAGAAACTTGTTAGCAAAAAATATTTTTACTGCTTTTAAGCTATAAATAAGAAGCATAAAAAAGGGAAAATAAATGAAAATTCAAAACTTAATACCACATTTTAAAATCAAAAAAACAAATAGTAGCAATAATATTCAAAAAACAAAACCAATGCCGTTAGATAGTGTTAGTTTTTCTCACAACATTAAGGATAACGAGCAAAAATTTGTTGCATTAAGAGAAGAAATTTCTAAAGAAATGAAACCTATTATGTCAGGTGTTGAATCTGCATGTTGGGATTTTTATACAGAAAGCACTCCTGAAAATATGGATAAAATGAATGCAGCTCAAGATAAGGCTGATAATTTTTATGACAATAAAGAAACTTACGCAAAACTTAAAGATATCAATGATGCAGGTGGTGTAAGTGATAAAAAATTACAAAAACAACTTCGTAATTTAACTAGCGCATTCGGTGACGGTATTGAATTTAAAGAAGAATTAAAGGCAATGAGTACTAAAGAGAATGAAATTTCTCAAAAACTTAATTCATATCAAATGTCAATAGACGGAAAACCAGTTTCTAAAGCAGAAATTTCAAAGATTATGGAAACTGAAAAGAATCCGGAAGTTCGCAAAAAAGCTGCAGATGCAAAAATTAAGTCAGGTGATTTGATTGCGGAGGACCTTGTTGAATTAGTAAAAATGAGAAATGATTTTGCTAAGAAAAAAGGTTATGACAATTATTTTGACTATATGTTAGAAGAAAATTATGACATTAAACCAAAAGAATTAGACAAACTATTGACAGATGTTGCCAATAATACAAAAGAATCAAATAAAAAAGTAATGGACAGTGTAAAAGCTGATTTATCAAAAGCTTTTGGAGTTGCTCCGGAAGATTTGAGAAGTTATCACTTTGGGTATTTGGCGGGTGATAACCCTGAAAAACTTGTTAATGATGAAATAAAATCAAAAGAAGAAGTAGTTGACATTTCTAAAAAAGCGTATGCCGGCATGGGATATGACGTTGACAAACTTCCGATTAAATTGGATTTATTCCCAAGAGAAAACAAAAATACTCACGGGTTCTCTTTCCCAATCGAAGCAGGAAAAGATGCGAGAATTTTGGCAAATTTAACTAATAATGTTTCAAGTATCGATACTTTAATGCACGAATTAGGACATTCAGTGTTTACTGTAAAAACAAATCCAAACTTACCATATATGGAACAAGATACAACAAGCACAATGACTGAGGCTGTTGCAATGATGATGGGTGATATGCCAAGAACAGAAAGTCTTATCAAGGATAAAGTTTCACCTGAAACTTTTGCAAAATTCCAAAAATCTGCGGCAGAAGAAGATTCAAAATTTGTTGGTTCAAGTATGGCGATAATTGATTTTGAACGAAATATGTATAAAAATCCTGATCAAGATTTAAAACAACTTTGGAAGGATATGAGTGTAAAATATAAAGGCAGAAGTGAACAAGATGAAGCTACAAATGAATGGGCAACAATTCCTCACTTCTTATCACACCCAGCGTATTATCAAAACTACTTTAGAGCATCATTAATAAAGGCTCAATTATATGACGGCTTAACTAAAAAGTTTGGTAATTTGACTGAAAATAAAGACACTGCAAAATATTTGGATGAACATATTTTCCAATATGGCGGTTCAAAAGAAGATGATGAAATTCTAAAAGAAGTTACAGGCAAACCACTTACAGCAGAAGCTTTCTGTGAAAGAATTAACAAAACAGTAAATCATTAAGAGAGGAGTGACTTATGGATATAAACGTAAATGAAGTAAATAAGTCTCAAAAAAATGATAACAATAAGGTTCCAAGATATTTAAACGGTGAGAATTCGTCTAAACAATCAGGTAGTATTTTTGATAATAATTATAAAATGCCAACTGTTATTGGTGAGCTAGAAAAACAAAATAAAAAATTAGATAATGCTTCAAACAAACCTGCTTTTGAAATGACAAAAGCCGAAAAACAAGAAGCTGAAAAATTAAACAAGGAACAAAAACAAAGAGCAAATTATAAAACAACATTAGAGGCTAAAGAAAAAGCTGAAGAAGAACGTCAAAAGGTAATAAGAAATTATTCAGAATACATTGAAAAATATAAAATTAATGTAAAAGGAAAAACTGCAGAGCAAATAAAACGAGAGGTTTTAGAAAAATATCAAAAAGACGACACAATAGGAAAACCAAAACAATCTAAAGAATCTTTGTCTAACAAACAAAAATCTGCTGAAAATCCAAAATCTTATAATTATGCTACAGATCCTAAACCTGTAAAGAATTATATTGGCTTTAGTACTAAAGAATATAATTCACTAGAAAACGAGCGTGAAAAATTTGATAGTTCAAATTATAATATGGACGAAAAAGATAAAACGGATAAAGATTTTGTCTACACTTCTGAAAGAAGTAAGAGTAGAACTCAAGAAACAGATAAGTCTTATAGAAAGCAACGTGAACTACATGCTGAAAATGAAATTGACAGTCGTAAATATTCACATAATAAAGCAGCCATAATGGTTGAAACTTATGGTGGTTTTAGAGAAGCAACTGTTTTTGGTGATAAACAAGGTTATCACGGCAAAATCGGTTCTAATAACTTCAAAATGTATAAACGTGAAAATGAGTTCGATTCTGGAAGTCAATATTTAGGCAGAATTGGAAGACAAGACGTTGATATTGAAGAACGTGAAACTCAATTTACAATGAATAGTTTAAACCATTATTTTGGTAAAATTGGCTATGATGATTTTGAAATGGAATCTAAATCAAAAGAATTTTCAAATGCTGACCGTGTAATTTACGAAGGTAAATATAAAGGTAAATCTTTCCAAGTAGAAGTTGGTAGAGATAACATTGAAAAAGATGATGGTGACAGAGTTATTAGGGGCTATTTTGGCGGACAAAGAGTTGATATCAAAAAACGTCCTGCGAAATTAACAGATAATGACAGATTAAAAGTAAAAGCCCTGCCGAAAGATTTTGCAAATGTTGCATCATTTATTTTTGTTGCACAAACAGAACTTGAAAAATCAGGTAGAAATAAATAGGAGAAATAATTATGACAGATATGAATGTAAACGGATTAGGCAATATTCAAAATGCAAACTTATCTTCAGCCGAAAAAGCAGAGCAAAAGCCCGAAGAGATTATGCTTTTTGGTGCTTCTACATCAGAATCTCTTGAAACTCAAGGTAAAATTAGAAGAACTGTTATTAAAAGTTATAAAGGTAACATTGCAGGACAAGATTTTAACCTAAGAAGAAGAAATAATATTATAGAAAGAGGTTATCAAATCATCGGTAATATTGGTGATAAAAAAGTTGATGTTGAAGAACGCAACAAAATAGTTTCATTTACTAATGAAAAAACATTTTCAGGTAAAATTGGCAACGAAAAATTTAGCATGAAATCAAAAGAAAAAGCACTTTCTGTAAGTGATAAAAAGATATACAAAGGCACATACAGAGGTAAATCTTTTAGCGTTGAATATGCAAAGGAAAATGCAGTTTTAGATGACGGCGACAGAATTATGAAAGGTACTTACGGCGACCAAAAAGTTAACGTAAAATTTGATAAAAAAATATTTGGTTTTTCTGATGGAATCGACGAAAATAAATTACCAAAAGATTTTGCTGATGTTGCAGCTTTGATTATGGTGGTTGATGATGACCAAGTCGAAAGAAGCAAAAATCCAAATGATAGCAATGTTAGATAATTCAAAGAATTAAAATGATTTTATGAAAGGGTTGAGTTTTTTAAAATTCAATCCTTTTATTTTATCCATTTTAATGCAACTTGAATCATTTCATCATTTGATATGTCATTGCCGGCATTTTTGTATTTTTCTATTGCAATTTTTGCATCTTCCTTTTTGTCTAAATTTGCGCAAACAGAAATAAAGTTATAAAGGTTTCCTTTAATTTTAGGATTTGCCTCAAATGCGCTTTTTAAATAAGGATATGCCTCATTGAATTGATTCAATTTGTGATAACAGATTCCGATGTTTTCATCTATTAAACTTGTATCAATGTCATTGTTAGAATACTGTTTTGCGTATTTAAAATATTTAATGGCTGTTTCGTATTTTTTAGACATATAGTAACATTGCGCCATAGAACGATAAACATCAGAATCTGTCGGATCAATGGTTAATGCTTTTTTATATGCTTCTAATGCTTCGTTCAGTTGTCCCAGATCGTAATAAACTTGTCCTAATTGAATCCAAGAGGTCGTTTTGTTTGGTAGTTTTCGAGCGTAACTAAGTGCTTCTTGAAGTTTTGATGATTCGAAACCAATTTTTGCGCTTGAAACTTCTTCTTTGTTTTTTGAGTACATTAATCGAATAGTTTCAATGTCTTTTGTACTGAATTCGCTTGAAGATCTAAATCCATACATAACGTCGTGTTTATCTTGACTATGTCCTGTAATACCTACGGCGTGACCTATTTCGTGTAAAATGACTGAATACATTTGGCTTTTAGAAATATAATTACCCTTGTTGTCTAATGGTAATAAACTTATGTTTGCGGTATTAATCTCACCTTTTTGGTTGTAATTTAAGTTAGTGCTTCCTTGTTTGTAATATTCTCCACCGTTTGAATGTTCAAGTCTGTTTACCATAGTTACTGTAATGTCGGCTTTTTTTCTATCTTGTGTAATCATAAACTTGAAAAGTTCAGGGAAAGTCTTGTTATACTTTGCAAATGCTTGATAAATTGTAGTTTGATAACTTGAATTTTCAACCCAAACCGCTATACCTTTTTTAGTCCACTTGTGAATTTGACCTGAACTATCAATGGCATTATGCAGATAATTTCCATTAGGGTTGTTTGAGGAATTTACTAAACTAAAATCATTTTTTGTTGAGGTTTTGGTGTCGTCATCAGAATCTTCATCTGTTAATTCAATTTCTTCTAAATCAGTTATTGAGTAATCGTTTTTTTCTTGTATCGAAGAGTTTTCAATATTTTTGTCTGCGGTGTTAAAATGTGGTTTTATAACTCCACGTATTTGATATCCAAATATTGCAATTGTTGCAAGAATGATTAACGCAATTGTTTGCATTGGATTTTTATTATTTGGATTTTGGTGATTTTTATAGTTGTTATAATTTTGAGTCATTTATACTTCTGTAATTCTCTAATAAAGCCTATTTTAAGTAAAATTTTAACATGTTTAAACTGTTAAATCAATTTATTTACAAATTTGTGCTAGTATATGGTTAAGAAATATAGAAAATGACAAAATGTGGTTGGATAAATTTGTCGAGCAGTTTACAAAAGGGTGTATGAAATGGCAACAAAAGAGTTAACAAGCGGTCAACCTTTAAAATTAATTTTGGAATTTATGTTTCCTATTTTTATAGGCAATTTATTTCAACAGTTGTATAACTTTGCAGATGCAATAATTGTTGGTCGTTATGTCGGAATTAAGGCACTTGCTGCAGTTGGAACGACAGCACCATTAATATTCTTTGTTATTAGTTTTATTTTTGCATCAACTCAAGGATTTACGGTTGTTTTAGCGCAAAGATTTGGTGCAAGAGATTATGATATGGTGCGTAAATCATTTACTACCTCGGTTTATTTGTCAGGTGGTTTAATGTTACTTATGACTTTGGTTTCAACACCTTTTACATATCAAATGTTGTCTTTTCTAAGAACTCCATCTGACATTATTGATATGGCGAATATATATTTGTTTATTATGTTTGCGGGGATTTTTGCAACAGTTTTTTACAATTTGTCTTCAAATGTAATTAGAGCGCTAGGAGATAGCAAAACTCCACTTTATTTCTTGATTTTCTCATCAATTTTGAATATCTTTTTGGCATTATTATTTGTTGTAAAATTCAAAATGGGTGTAGCTGGTGCAGGCTGTGCAACAGTTTTAGCGCAATTTGTTGCAACAATTTTGTGTGTAAGCTTTATGTTTTGGAAGTTTTCAATATTACATCTTAAAAAAGGCGATTGGAAAATTGATAAAGATTTTATGTTGGAGCATTTAAGAATTGGTATTCCAATGGGATTTCAAATGTCAATTTTGACTCTGGGTATTTTGGCTTTGCAATATGTTTTAAATGGATTAGGTTCAATTGCAGTTGCTGCGTATACAACAGCAATGAGAGTTGATCAAATATTTTCACAAGTTTTTGTTGCTTTGGGGGCAACAATGGCAACATTTACAGCGCAAAATTTTGGTGCAAATAAAATGGCAAGAATTAAGCAAGGTGCAAAATCTGCACTGGGTATTGTTATTACAGTAACAATTTTTGCAGTTGTTGTTTTAACTTTCTTCTCTCAAAATTTAATTCAAATGTTTATGAGTGAAGCAAATGAAGAAGTTATAAAGTTGGGTACAATGTACTTGCATATTATAATGATATTCTTTATCTTCTTGGGTTTGTTGTTGCTTTACAGAAATGTCTTGCAAGGTATGGGACAGGTTGTTGTTCCTCTAATTTCAGGCACTACTGAATTAATTATGAGAACCGTTTTTGCGTTTGCTTTTGGATTTAAGTTTGGATTTTTGGGTATTTGTTTTGCAACGCCTGCTGCTTGGCTTGGTGCGACAGTGGTATTGTTTAGCGGATATAAAATAAGCTTATTGAAGATTCTAAAAAATAAACGAAAACATGCTTAGAAGATAGATTTTTAAATGGTTGATAATAATACCAATGTAATCCTTGTATATGTCAAGTAATTCGATGACAAATTTACTAATAAAAATAGTTAATTAGTAAAAGAAGTATAGAATATGCTTAATGAAAAAACTTGTGTTCCATATACAACATTTGGACAAAGTAAAACCGGAAAATGTCTAAATGGTAAAGTTTTGAATTGGACGATAAATACTTCTTGTAAGTAACCTGATTTCAATTTAAAAATAAAAAGCCGTTTCGAAAGAAACGGCATGAAAATTTGTATATAGGGAAGGAAATAAGGAAATTTTAATAAACACTAATGTTATTCGTTAATGCGAATAGCATCGTTAAAAAATCTTTGTTATAGAAAATCAAAATATAAAACTAAAATATATATCCCAAGTCATTTTAATTTTCTCTATTAAATTTGTTTTTAGACACCATTATATGTTTTTTTGTTTTAACATATCCCTTTGTAACTTGCATTTTATATATCGTCATAACTCGTGAGAAACTTTAGGCTTTTGAACAATGTTGTTACATATCTTTACAATCAAGTATAAAAATCCAGTAGAATCATGGTTTTGGGGCAATTTTTTTTCTTCACATGTTTTATAAGGGCATAAGAATTTATAGGTGTGTGTAGATGAAATTAACTAATTTTAATTACCCTCAAGTAGGTTTTAAAGCCGCTCAAGTAAATATTGTGGCTATGTCAGATAATCATGGCAACGTTCAAAACTTGCCTCAATTGGTTGGAACTATTGATAAAAATAAAGGCGATATCTTTAAAAAAGCTGATGAAAAATCAACTTTGAATATGTTTGCAATTGCAGGTGATTTCTTTATGAACCCTCATAAAAAAGGTTACATGACAAAACCTGAACTTTCAAATGGTGATATTCAAGCAAACTTCTTACAAAAAGTTGTTAATACTGTGAAAGGTATAGTTAAAAATAATTTTGATACAGTTTATTCTTTAGGAAACCACTGTTATGACGGCGGTGACGAATTTGTATTCAATAAATTAAAAGATGAACCTGTTAAAACTCTTGTAACTAATGTTGATTTAGAAAAATCTCCATTGGTAACAGGTTTGATGAAAAATCATAAAAATATTGTAACTTCACAAGTTTATGAAGTTCAAGATGATAAAAATCCGAATCTTAAACATGATGTAATGTTTGTGGGTGTTACAATTCCAAGCTTAAAAGGTAAATTAACTAAGACAGAATTGTATGATAACTGCAATAAAAAGGATACTCAATTAACAGAAGATGATTTACAAGGTACTTTTGCTGTTTTGAATAAAGAAGTTGAAGCGTTTAAAGAAAAACATCCAAAAGGTGCTGTAGTTTTGCTTTCTCATATGGGTGCTCCAATTTCTAAAATGATTCAAAAAAATGTTCCAAATATTAATGTTATTTTGAACGGTCATGACCATACAAGAGATAATGCGGAACAAGGTGGAACAATTATTAACTCTTTAGGTAAAGATAATGAAATTATTAAATCAGTAAACTTTAGATTCAATGATGATGGTGATTTAGAAGATGTAGGTTACAATATGTACATTACAGAAAATTCTGCACCGGATAAAGAGGTTAAAACTTTCTTAGATAAAAACTTTGAAGAAGATGTTAAACCATTAGTTAAAATGCATGGTGCATCAGAATTGGAATATTCAGATAAAATCAGATACGCTAATACAGAATTAACTAACTTCTTAACTTCAACTGTTGCAGAAGAAGCAAGAAAAGAAATTCCTGATTTAGCATCAGTTGCTTTACAATCTTCTTATGTAAGAGGCGGAATTAAAGAAGGTTCTACTAACTTGAACTTATTAAAAATATTTGATGGTATTGACGTTGAATCTCAAAACTTGAACGTTGGTAACGTTAAAGGTAATCAATTAGTTGATATTATTTCTAAGAATGTAAAATCAAACTTAGAAGCCCCAACAAGAAATACATTAATTCAATGGTCTGATTTTCAAGTAAACAGAACAATGATTGAACAAATTGCTAAAGGCGAAAGCAAAAATTCTTATGCAGATGCTGTAAAATGCAGAAACCAAGAAACAGGTAAATTCGAAAATATTGATTTAAATAAAGATTATAAAGTGATTTTATCAAATAAAATCTTATCTAAAAAAGATTTTAAAGAAGTAAAAGACAACTTTGAATCAATCAACAAAAACTATGATGATTTCTTTAGAGCAAACATTAAAGGCAAAAACTACGAAGTTAATGTTGATGACAGAGTAAAAGAACAAAGAGTTTTATAGTCTTAAAGTAGTATAATTATTTTTAAAAGGCGGTCATTTCATCTAATGAAATGACCGCCTTAATAGTTTATCATAGAGTTGTAAATCCTCAACTCTTTTGATTGCTCAATCTACGTCCCGCATTTGTGGGACTTATTTTTTATTATTCGTATCTTAATGCATCAATAGGGTTTAACAGAGAGGCTTTGTAGGCAGGATAATAACCGAAACCAACACCAACAATTCCTGAAAAACCTAAAGATAAGATGATTGAAAATGCTGAAACTGAGACCTGCATTGCTCCAATCAGACCGATAATTCCGGAGATGACACATCCTAGCAGAACACCTATTATGCCTCCAAAAATTGAAAGTAAGAATGATTCAATTAAGAATTGAATTCGAATATCTCTTGCTTTTGCTCCGATTGCCATTCTTATACCGATTTCTTTTGTTCTTTCCGTAACAGATACAAGCATAATATTCATAATACCGATACCGCCTACAAGAAGGGAAACAAAAGCTATTACGAATAAAAATAACGACATTGTTCTAGCGGAAGATTTGATAGTTTCTTGCATTTGAGCAAGGTTTCTTATTTCAAAATCGTTGTTTTGTGTTTTACCAATATGATGTCTGTATTTTAAAATTTCTTCAATGTCTTTTTGAGTCGTTTCTATGATTTGGTCATTCTGAGCTTTTACAGAAATTATTGAAACGGTTCCAGGAAAAGAGGTTCCAAATACTTTCTTTTGTGCTGTTGTAATAGGAATAAACACCAAATCGTCTTGGTCTTGCCCCATTCCTGATTGACCTTTTGTTTTTAATAATCCAACAACTTTAAATGGAATTCCTCCAATACGAATAGTTTTGTTAATTGGATCCATATCTCCAAAAAGTTCATTGGCAACTGTTTGACCTAAAATTGCAACTTTTGTATTGTTTTTTATATCCTCTGGAATGAAGTTTCTTCCTGATTCAATTTCGTAATTTCTGATAAACAAATACGGTGCTGTTGTACCGCCAACTGAAGTTGACCAGTTTTGATTACCAAACGTTAATTGTTTAGCTTCTGCTGAATATGGGGCAATTGCAAGAACACCTCTGGCTTTACTTTCAATAGCTTCGGCATCTTTAAGAGTAAGTGTTGGGCGAGTACCCATACCCATACGAACGCCACCGCTTTTAGCAGATGCTGAGCGAACCATAAGCAAATTACTGCCCATAGACTCCATATCTTTTGCAATTTTTTCTCTTGAACCTGTACCAACGGCAAGCATTACAATTACTGCGCAAACACCGATAATGATACCTAAGCTTGTTAATGCAGAACGCATTTTATTTATTTTTAGTGAACGAATGGCAATATTTAAGGTGGTTTTTAAATCTATCATTTGCGTTTCACCTCATCAGAAACTATGTTTCCGTCTTTAAATCTTACTACACGTTTGCAAAATTCAGCAATATCAGGTTCGTGAGTTACCAAAACAATAGTTTTTCCGTGTTTTTCGTTTAATTCGCAGAAAAAATTCATTACTTCAATACTTGTTTTAGTATCCAAGTTACCTGTAGGTTCGTCGGCAAGGATGATAGGTGCATCATTTACTATTGCCCTTGCAATTGCAACACGTTGTTGCTGACCGCCGGACATTTGATTAGGCATGTGGTCTTCACGCTTTTCTAAACCTACAATTTTTAAAGCTTCTTTTGCTTTTTTTATTCTTGTTTCTTTGTTGACACCTTTATAAATCATAGGTAATTCAACATTTTCAAGGGCTGTTGTTCTTGAAATTAGGTTAAATCCTTGAAATACAAAACCTAATTTGATGTTTCTAATTTCAGAAAGGCTTTCACTATCTAGGCTTAAAACATCAATTCCATCAAGATAATAACTTCCGGAATTTGGTTTATCCAAAGTTCCTAACATGTTCATAAAGGTTGATTTACCGGAACCTGAGGCACCCATAATTGCGACAAACTCACCTTTTTCAATGCTCAATGAAACATTATTTAAGGCATTGAATGAGCTATCGCCTGTTGCGTATGTTTTTATTATATTTTTAACTTCAATAAGTGCCATTTTTAAAACATTCTCATTGGTGGTTTTCTATTATCTTTGCTGTCTTGTTTTGAAGACTTTCCATCACTGCTAACAATGATTCTGTCACCTTCTTGAATATTTCCTGATGTAATTTCTGTATAAGTATCGTCACTTGCACCTATTTCAACAGTTTCTCTTACAGGTTTTGAGCCTCTTAATACCCAAATTCCTTGTGTGTCATAACGTTTGATTTCACCTTTTGTTGTAGGTGTATATTTCAAAGCAATTGATGGAACGCAAAGAACATTTTCTTTCTTTTGAGTGATGATAGAAACATTTGCTGTCATACCGGGTTTAAGCTTTAAGTCGTCGTTATCAACTTTTACTACAACTGTGTATGTTACAACATTTGAAACAGTTGTTGGCGAAATTCTAACTTGTGAAACTCGACCTTTAAATATTTCATCTTGATATCCGTCAAGTGTGTAGTCAACTTCTTGACCTTCTTTAATTTTACCAATATCTGCTTCTGAAACGTTAACTTCAATTTGCATTTCTTTTAAATCTCTTGCAACTGTGAATAATTCAGGTGCTTGGAAACTTGCCGCAACCGGTTGTCCGGGATCAACATTACGTGTAACAATAATACCATCAACAGGTGAATAGATGTATGCGAATGAGCATTGACGTTCTGCGTATTCTAAATCCGCTTTTGCTGCGTTTAAAAGAGCTTTATTTGATAAATAATCAGCTTGTGCTTGGTCTAATTCACTTCTTGCCATAAAGTTTCTTGCAACAAGATTTTTGTATCTGTTGTAAGTTTTTAAACTGTTATCTGTAATCGCTTTTTGTTTGTCATAGTTACTTCTTGCTTTATCAACATTTGCTTGAAGTAAACTAGTATCCATTAATGCGATTAATTGACCAGCTTTAACTTTAGAGTTGAAATCAACATAAACCTCCTTCATCAAACCTGATACAGTTGAACCTACGCTGACTGTATTTACAGGATTTACAGTTCCAGAAGCTTCTACAATTTGTTGAATTGTATGTTTTTCTGCTTTTTCAGTTTTATATTTGTGAGCTTTTCCTGCTATAACTTTTATTGCAACAAGTAATACGACAACTACGATTAATGCTACAATAGCGATTTTTTTCTTGTTCATCTATTTATTGTCCTTTTGTTCTTGAGGTTTATCAAGTTTTGCGATTTCTAATTCAACTTTTGCTCTTGCTACGTTGTAATCAAAGATTAATTTAACATAGCTTTCTTGAGCTTTATTATAATTTACAATTGCATCTTGAACTTCTAAGAAGTTGCCTAAACCAACTTCATATCTGCCCATTGCAAGTTCTAAATTTTCAAATGTTTGTTTTACTGAAACTTCTGTTAATGGAATTTTCTTTTCTAATTGAACCATATTTACATAAGCTGTTTGTACGCTAAAGTAAATATCTTTTTCCATTTTGTCAATAGCATTATCTGCTACATCCAAGTTTGCTTTTGCTTCTTCGATTTTGTATTTGATATCCATTGCGTTAATTGAGGCAAAATCCAAGGTTCCTGTAACTTGGAATGAATTTGACATCGTGCTTGCAGCATTAAGTCCATAAGTACCCTTTGCTTTTAAGTCAGGTAAATATTGAATTCTTTGATATTTTAATTCTTGTTTTAAGGCATCTCTTACTGCAACGTATGAATGCAAATCGGGACGATTTTCTTTTGCCAAAGCAATAGATTCATTCAATGTGTAAGGGAATTTTTCAACTTTATAATTAATATCAATTAATTCATTTTTCTGTACGCTTGTTTGATAACTTGCACCTTCAGCAAGGTCAGGGGCTTTAAATTTTTTAACTAAATCTTGGTCAAAGTTCTTAAGTGTAACTTCTGCATATTTGTTTGCAAAATTAAATGATTCAAGTTTTTCAATTGAATATTTTGGTGAACTTTGAATGTACATTGAGTTGTTTAATGCAATAACTGCTGCATCATAAGTGTTTTGTGCAGTTACGTAGTTAATTTTTGCATCACTCAAGTAAACTTCTGCGTTAACCAAGTCAATTTTTGATTTCAAACCTTCTTCAAAATAAGCCTTTGTTTGTTGATATTGACGTTCGTTGACAGAAATGTTTGCCTCTTGAACTTTCATATTAGCAGTGGCTGCTAAAACGGCATAATAATTAGTTTTTACATTAAAGATAGTTCTGATTATTTCATAGTTCAAATCAAAATCTGCCGCAATTTTGTTCAATTTTGCTTTTTTGATTTTTGTTCCAACTTTACCAAAACTAAATATTAATTGACTTAAAGATGCGTTTAAACCATAAGAGTTATCACTTGTTGAATTTCCATCGTTATTATTGAATTTTCCGTAATAACCTGTGCCTAAGCTTAGCGATGGAAAGTAAGAAGCTTTTGATTGTCCTAAAATAGCGTTTGCGTGTTTAACCAAGTTTTTATATTTTTTTACAGAAGGACTGTTGGTTAAAGCAATTCTTATACAATCTTCTAATGACAAAACTGCACCATCTTGAATTTCAACGTTTGCTTCCATTCTGGATAAATCATCTTTTGGTGCGTTTTCTTTAACTTCTTTTTTTAATACAACTTCTTTGTTCTTATTTTTTTGCACATCTTCTATTGCATATACACAATTGCATAATGCAAATAAAACAAAAAATATCGATAATATTTGTACAATCTTTTTCAAAGAAAACTAAATCCTTCCTCTATGTACAATATTATATTTGATACATAAGGAATTTACACTTTTTTAGCTATGTTTTTGTAGATATATTAAGTATTGAAAATTCTATCACCTGCATCGCCCATTCCTGGTACAATGTAGCCTTTTTCGTTTATGCCTTCGTCAACTGCTGCTGTAATAATTTCAACTTCAGGGAATTCTCTTTGAATATTTTCAATACCTTCCGGTGCTGCCATAATACAAATACATTTGATGTTAGACATAGGGATTTTCTTATCTGCATAAAGTCTGATTGCTTCAAGCAAAGAGTTGCCTGTTGCAAGCATTGGATCTGTAATGTAGATGTAAAAGTTTTCCGGATTTGGAGCTTCCATAGGTACTTTATTGTAATACCAAACAGGTTTTAATGTTTTTTCATCTCTATACATACCGATATGACGGATGCAAGCTTGCGGTAAAATATCAATTGCTTCATCTGTGAAGATTAGACCAGCTCTTAAAATTGGCGAAATAATGATATTTATATCTTCTTTAATAGTTTTGAATGTTGTTGTTTTAATTGGAGTTTCAATTTCTTTTTCTACTAATGGTAAATTTTTAGCAGCTTCATACAAAAGTACACGTGTAATTTTTCTTGTAGCAAGTCTTACGCCTTGGCTGTCAGTGCGTTTGTCACGCATTGTACATAAATTTTGAAATATTACTGGATTTTCAATAATTCTTACTAAATCTTTGTTCATTTATTCATACCTCTTTTTCTATTATAATATCTTAGTTCTTTATATTATCTATTTTCTTTTGTTTGTCATCCAACCATTTATCTGTATCATTAAGGATATCTCCAACAGGTTTTTCTACATTTGTCTTTTCAGAATGAGAGAAGGCTCTGTTTATAGAATCTGTAAAGCTTGTGCATTGGAACATAATTGCTGAAATTTTTTCTAACATAGAGTCTAATAAACTCAAAGCTGCTCCAATTCTGCGTGGTTGTTGAATTTCAAAAGTCTGAGTTCCTTCAGGAACTTTATCTTTTGGTGTGTAAATTTCTATAGATTTTGAACCACCAAGACCTGTAAATTCAACTGTTACCATTGAGCCTTTTGGAATATCAATACCCTTTTGATTAATTATAAAATCAACAAAAACCATATCATTAATGATTTTAACTTTTCTGACATACCCAATGTGAATACCCATCATTCTTACAGGTGAGCCTTTAATAATACCGTCAACATCTTGTAAGAATATTTTATATGTTTTATATTGATTGTAATTATGTTTTGTAACTATGCCAATTCCAACAATGCAAACTAATAATAAAAACCAAATAAAAAGTTCAATGAACTGTGCTAATTTTTTATATTTGGTTTTGTTATTAGTAGTATTTTTCATTTATATTAATTAGCCTTTTTTAATTCTGAAAGTGTTGGATCAAGAAGTCTTCTGCCTAATCCTTCAAAATATACAGAACAAAGTTTTTTGCTGCCATAGTTAATAATTTTTTCTACACGACCAGTTCCAAATTCTTTGTGAACTACAACGTCACCCTTGTTGTATTCGACATTGATATTGTTAGAGCCGGTATTTGCAGGGTATATAGGAACAACTTCTTTTTCTTTTAAATCTTCTTCTGTAATGTTATATTTTGTTTTTATATCTTGAGGTTCTTCTGTTTCAGGATCAGAAACTTCTTCCTCAATAATATCGTTTTCATCCGGTTGAATTTCGTCTAAATAAGAATCATCTTCTTCTGTTTGAATTTCATGTTCTAGAGGTTCAAACGGATTTTCTTCAATGATTTCAGGGGTTTTTTCTTGCATTGATGAATCTTCATATATATCAACATCTTGAATTTGATCTAAATCTTCTTCAGTAAGTTGTGTAGAAGGATCATCAACATTTATAATGTTTGAATTTTGAGTTGAGTGTACATCCAGAGATGGATTTTCAACAGGCATTTCTTGGGGTTCTATAGATTTGAAAATTTGTGGTGCAACTTCACTAGGTGCTTGTTGTTGAGGAACATTTTGTTGTGGATGAGGAGTTTGTGAAGTTTGCGATTGTGCTGGTTGAATCGGTTGTGTTGCAAAAGGTTGCTGTGGATTTTGCATAAAAGGTTGTGCCATATATGGTTGTTGCATTTGAGGATATGGCTGCATATATGGTTGATTATACATAGGTTGTGCAAACATTTGCGGTTGAGGGAAAATTGGCGGTTGTTGCGGATAGAATATCTGCGGTTGTTGTGGGTACATTTGCGGATAAACCATCTGTGCCATTTGTTGTTGGAACATTTGTTGAGTCATTTGTTGTTGCTGATTGTAGGCTTCTTGCTGAACCTTTTCAGCTTCATAACGTCGTTGTTGTTCTTTTAATTGGTTTTGAACCATTCTTTGCGCATCTTCTTGTGACATTGATACGTGTGGTGCAGTTCTTGTAATACGAGCTTTTTCCGATAATTTAATTATCAACGGCATATATTGTGTTGCTTTACCGTAAACCACAAATTCTGTTCTTCCTAAAGTTGTCAAGAAAGTGTTGTAGCTTGCAAAATCTTGCTGTTGCAACAAAGGGGTAAACAGAATTAAGTCTTTTGAAATTTTCTTTAATTCTGTTAAGTATTTGTACGAATAGGAACAATTCGTAATTGAGTATATATTTGAGTTTGAGAATATTTGTTTTAATAATTTTTTGTCTGAATTTGCATTGTTTAATTTTACAAATACATAAAAATCTTCTGAAAAACCTGAAAGAACATTGTAGATGTAAGATATAGTTTCCCTTTGGATTGATTCATCGACATTTGCAATGTTTATAACTGTTGTTTGGTTTTGAAGTAATGATTCAAAAACATTTTTGTATTCAAGTAAATTTCTTGCAAAAATACCGGCTTCATCAAATCTTACCAGAGCATTTTTAAGTAGTACGAGCTCAGGAAGTTTTGAATTTTCGTATTGTTTTTCAAGAATATCAATAAACTTTTTAACTGGAATATAAGGCTCTTCTAGGCTTGACAAGTAATATTGAATTTCTAAAAAAGTTTCTTGCAAAATAGCTTTGCTTCGTGCGCTTTTAAAATCTAATCCGTTTTCATAAATAAAGTTGATTAACTGATTGTTTATCGGAAGACGAAAATTTTCACCCATTATGAAAGTATTTTTATCAAAAATGCTTTCCCCGTCAGTATCAATGATGACAGTCTTTTTGCTGTAATTTTTAATTTGTTGATTTAATGTTTTAATCATTAAATCAGAGTTTTCTTGATTTTCGGAACAAATAACTAATTTATTTTCAAGAAAACTTTTATCAAGTGAAACCAAAATATCGTTATCTATGAATTCACCTATTAAAATTGGGGTTTGACCTTGTATAAGTTTAAGGAAATCAACGGAATTGATGTTAGAAATAGCACTATTTATTGCAGGAATTGAGCCCGAATATGTAGTGATAACGCCTTCTTCTGTGATGTTAAAAATAATTTTGGCAATAGCAACATTACCGTGTTTGCTTGATTCCAGGTGCATAATCTGACCAATGTAAGATTCTCTGCTATCCTTAATCATTACAAATCCGGATAAGAACAAGTTGTCACTTGTTTCATAAAAAATTTTTACCAGGTTATTTTTAACCTCGAATATTCTCATGAGTTTGTTCCTTGAAATAATTTTATCATGAAAAAAATTTTTTCATGACAATATTTGAATTAATTTTATAATATAATGTTTCTATGGAGATTTTAAACAAGTTAAAAAGTAACGAAAATTTGGCGATTGCCCTGGGTTTTTTTGATGGCGTTCATTTAGGTCATAAAGCTGTAATTAACGCTGCTGTTGATTATGCCAAGAAAAACAACATAAAATCTGCGGTTGTAACTTTTCGCCAATCTCCATATGTTGCATTGAATAATGTAAAACCAAATTATATAATTACTCTTGAAGAGAAAATTAAAGCGATAAAAAAGCTGGGTGTGGATTATTTGTATCTTTCTGATTTTACGGAAGATTTAGCAAAACAAACAGCTTCAGATTATTTAAAAAATTTGGTTGATGATTTACATCCAAAAATGATTGCAACCGGATTTAATCACTATTTTGGCTATAACAAATCCGGCGGTGTGGACTATTTAAGATTGATGCAGCAAGAGTATGGATACGAATTTAAAGAAATTAATCCAATAAAATTAAATGAAGATGTTATAAGTTCAACTGCAATACGAAAAGCATTATCAAATGGTGATATTCCAAAAGCCAATTCAATGCTGGGTTATAGATTTTATGTTAAAAATGAAGTAATTAAAGGTAGACAAATAGGTCGTACGATTGGATTTAAAACTGCAAATTTAAAAATGCCTGAAAAAATGATAAATATACCGGACGGTGTTTATGCTGTTGAGGTAGAAGTTTTAGGTAAAAAATATATGGGGATTGCAAATTTTGGTTCAAATCCAACAGTTACAGACGACTCTCAAAAGTTATTAGAGGTTCATATTATTGATTTTAACCAAGATATTTATGGAGAATTGGTAAAAGTAAGTTTTTTAGTTAAAATAAGAAATGAGAAGAAATTTCAATCTTTGGCAGAGTTAAAGGCTCAAATTGAGAAGGATATTGAATGTTTAGAGTAGTTATATTAGGTCATGGTGAGATGTTAGGCAATTTAATTGCAGGCGTACAGGATGCAAACTGCAAAATTGTTGGTGTTATGCGTCATGAAAAACTCAAAAAACTTGATATTTATACAAAAATAAAAGACTTTGTTCTTCCTTCAACTGAATACAGTTATATTAAGAGCTATAATGTGCCTGAATTAAAGTCAAAAAGTGCTAATTCAGAACAGTTTAGAAAAGAAATTTTAAAATTAAATCCAGATATAGTGTTAATTGGTACTTGGGGAGAAAAACTAAAAAAAGAATCTATTCAATTGCCAAAAATTGCAATGATTAATGTTCACCCATCATTGTTGCCAAAGTATAGAGGACCTAATCCTTATCTGGAAACAATTAGACATCAAGAAAAAATGTCGGGTATTACTTTTCATTTGATGAGTGAAGAGTATGATGCAGGTGCAATTTTGTTGCAAAAACAAATTGAAATAAAACCTGATGATACAGGCAAAGAACTTAAAGAAAGAACAGTTTTAACAGCACGTTCAGCCGTTACAGAGTTGTTGAATATGCTTGCTGACGATTTTATTATTCCTGTAGTTCAAAACGAGGAAAGAGCAACTTATTATCCTCAAATTACACGTGATGATATAATGTTAGATTTTAGTAAATCGGCAGAAGAAATTTCGGCTCAAATTCGTGGTTTTTATCCATGGTCAAAGACTTATTTTTCTTATAAAAACAGATTTTTTACTCCAAATCCTTACGAATTAGAAATTTTGGATAATAACACTGAATTTACGACAGCAGGAACAATTTTGGATAAAAACTTTCAAGAAAATTCTTTAACAATTTTATGTGGTGACGGAAAATTGTTAAAAATGAGCAAATTGAAGTTATATGGACGTATAAACAGATTGTTTACTTCTAAATACATAAAATATTTTGTAGATTTACACGATTTGGCATTATAATATACGTAATATAGAGGATTTAATTGTTTTCCATGTTGTGATAATTTCAGAGAGTTCACAAGAATTGGAATTATTCACATGTTATCAAATGGTTTTAAAGAAAAAATGTTAGCTGCTGACCTGTTTGAAGCTAAAAAAACTTCAAATGCTATTAAACACCTATGGCAAGAAGCTAAAGACATTGAAATTACTTTAGACTTTTTACAACCAAACGGAATTTTTGGTAAATTTTTTAAAAAGATTGTAAAATCACACTAAGGTTTTATTAAAAATTTAATAGCTTTTCCGTCGATGTGCTGTTTCATTGCATATTCGACATCTTTTAGTCCCAATTTTTCGGTAATTAATTTTTCAACTTCAATATCTCCAGAGGCAATTAAATCCAGAGCTTCTTTAAAATATTTAGGGGTATGGTGGAAGACACTCATTATTTTTATGTCACCATAATGCATTTTTGTTGTGTCAAAAGTGACTGTTGAACCACTTTTGCAACCACCAAAGAAATGAACGGTGCCACCTTTTCTAACAAGCCCGAAAACTTGTTCCCAAATCTCAGGTAATCCTACGCATTCAACTGCAACATCCAAACCTTTATTTTCGTCTGAAAAACCTTTAAATATTTTTTCAGGATTAGGATATTTTTTTAAATCAATAATTTCATCAGCATGAGCAAATTCGTCTGCAAGTCTTAATTTTGTTTCGTTTCTACCTGCAACGATTATTCTTGCACCTTTAAGTTTTGCAACTCGTGCAAACATTAACCCGATAGGTCCAATGCCGATAATTCCCACACTTTGTCCTGCTTTTATTTCTGTCCTTGCAACGCCGTGTACAACATTGGCTAAAGGTTCACAAAATGCGGCTTTTTCAAAACTCAAATTGTCAGGAATTACGTACATATTTTTACTAACAATTCTCTCTGGAACTGTTATGTATTCAGCATAAGCACCATTTAATAAATTCAGGTTTTCGCATAAATTAAATTGTTCTCGCTTACAGAAAAAACATTCTCCGCAAGGTGCAGAATTTGCAACAGCAACTCTATCTCCAACTTTAAAGTTAGTCACACCTTCTCCAAGTTCATCAATTATACCGGAAAATTCATGTCCAAACCCTGATGGAATTTTTTTTATCAAAACGGGATGCCCCCTACGGAAGGTTTTTACATCAGTGCCACAAGTTAAAGCAGCTTTTATTTTAATGACAACTTCGCCTGCTTTTGGTGGTGTAATGGGTACTTCTTCATATCTGATATCTTGTGGTGCATAAAATCTAATTGCTTTCATATCTATTCGCTAACCTTTATATATGCTTTATAAACTTCGTTTGAAATTGTATCGTCAAATGCTTTTTGAATGTCACCTATTTCATAGATTGTTGAAATACCATGAACATTTACTTCACCGTTTTTTAATAGATTATAAGAATCTTCTAAATCTTTTGGTGAAGGGGAATAGCTTCCCATAACAGTTATTTCTCTATAGTAAATTTCATTGTTTGCGTAGCCAAAGTTTTTTGGTGTGCTTGCAAAAATCAAAATTTTTCCGCCATTTCTAACTGTTTTTAGTGCCAAATCAATTGTAGCATCAGCTCCGGATGTCATAAATATTGCATCAGCACCTAAATTATCAGTGTTTGATTTTATGAATTCAACTGATTTTTCGGTGTCTTTTGAATTGAATGATTTTATTCCGACTTTGTTTGCAAGTTCAATTCTTTCATCAATTAGGTCACATCCGTAAACATCCATTCCGAATGCTTTTAAACCTTGAGCCATAATATAGCCGATTGAACCAAGTCCGATAACAAGAACTTTGGCGCCTTTTTTTAAGTTACAGCGCTTAATTGCACGGACACAACAGCCTAAAGGTTCGTAAAATGCAATTTCTTGATTTGTTAAATCTTCAGGAATGACGTGTGCAACATTTTGAAGATGTTCTTCTGAAAGATAAACATATTCTGCAAAGCCTCCAGGGAAGATATTTGTTTGTTTAAAATGTTGGCACATTGAGTAATTTTCATTTTCACAATAAGTACAATGAAAACAAGGTATATGGTGTGAAGAAACAATTTTATCTCCAACTTTGAAATCCGTGTTAGAGTTAATTTCAACTATTTCGCCAACAATTTCGTGCCCTAAAACTGTTCCATCTTTTACTAAATTTTCTTTATATTTAACGATGTCAGAACCACAAAGTCCACATCCAAAAATCTTTAAAATGGCACCATGTTTGCCACTTAGAGAGGGCTTTTCTGTGTTAATTAATTCAATTTTTCCTTGATTATAGATAGCTGTTTTCATAATCAAATTTTAGCATAAACTTGATTAATGAATTAAAAATAGATATAATTTAGTTATGACAATCATAAGAAAATTATCACCGTTTGACAGAGATAAAGTTAAAGAAATGATTTCTTTTTTAGGAAATGACGAGGCAGAAAAGTTCGTAAAAAGACTTTTAAACACTTCGTGTGATTTGTTTCATTATTGGTTGCCTTTAAATTTGAAATTCAAATCAGAATCTTATGTTTTGGTTGATGGTAATGAGTTACATGGTATGATTTCAGTTTTGCCGAAAATTGGTAATCATCAAAGAATTAACATAACAAAACTTTTATTTAAAAAGGATTATTATGATGTTGGTAAGCAACTTATAGAGTTTGTTATAGCTCGTTATGGTGCAAAGGGAGCTCAATCTTTTGTTGCTTCAATTGATGAATCACATGATGAATTATTAAAACTTTTTATTGATGGTTGCGGATTTAGAAAATGTGCGGATGAAGAACTTTATAGAGTTGATAATAGCGGTTTTATTTCAAATGATATTCACGGCTTTAGACAATTTAAAAATTCTGATGCACAAGCTGTAGCGATGTTGTTTAATGATTCACTAATTACACACTTTAAACCTTCAATGTTAAAAACGAAAAATGAATATTATTCAAGATTTTTTAAAGGTTTGGCAGATAATGTTGAATGGCAATATGTTTTGGAAGATGAAAACTTACATACCCTTTTGGCATATTTTTCAATAAAAACTTACGACGGACATAACTATGTATTAGATATAACTTCTTCAACAGGTTTTACATTAAATTATGACAATGTAATAGGTTTTGCAAAGCAAGAAATTACAAAACGTTCAAGACAATATTCTTTATTTGTGAAACAAAAGAAATATGTTTCAAATTCAAAAGATTTAGATGAATATTTGCAAAATAACAAGTTCAATTGCGTTCAAACACAAATGATTTTGGTAAAAGATTTCTATAAGTTAATCAAACAAGAATCACAAACAAGTGAAGTTGTGTTGTTTGCAGAAACCGGTGGAGTTTTTAAAGTTAGAAGTTAAGAACTTCATTTATTTGCATTGTTTGATAATTTATACCTTTTGATTGAAGCATTATTTCAAAATGTTCAATATCTGTGTAAATAGAACTGAAGGTATTGTAATGCATTGGAATTAAAACTCTTGGTCTTAACCAATCTACAGCAATTGCAGCATGTTCAATATCCATTGTGAAAGTTCCTCCGACAGGAAGCATTACAACGTCAGGATTGTATAATTCTTTTATTAATTTCATGTCGCTAAATAAGCAAGTATCGCCGGCATGATAAATTCTTACTCCGGAAATTTCAAATACAATTCCGGCAGGTTCACCCATGTATTGACCTTCTAAGTTAGAACTAGAGTGAAAAGCAGGGACAAAAATGGCTCTACCCCAATCGTAATCTAGCCATCCTCCAAAGTTTACACCATTAGTGCGAACTCCTTTTTGAGAACAGTAGTTGGCAAGTTCAAATACGGCAGTTATTGTTGATTGACTATATTTAGCAATATCAATAGCATTACCGATGTGGTCGGCATGCCCGTGTGTTAAAAAGATATCTGAAACATTTTCTACCCTGTAATCATAATCAGGATTTGCTCCTAAAAAAGGATCAATTAAAATTGATTTATCAAAAAATTTAATTTCAAACGCACTGTGTCCTAAATATTTCAAATCAAAAGCCATAAAATTCTCCTTTTGTTTAAATTTAACATAATTTATTGTAAAATACAAATATGCAACGTTACGAAAAATATATGCAAAAATGTTTAGAACTAGCCAAACTTGGAGCAGGAAAGGTTTCTCCAAATCCATTGGTTGGTTGTGTGGTTTTAGATAAAGAAGGTAATGAAATTTCAACAGGTTATCACAAAAAGTATGGCGAAAATCATGCAGAACGTGATGCTTTACTCAAGTTGGGTGAAAAAGATGCCGTTGGCGGAACTTTGATTGTAAATTTAGAACCTTGTTCGCATTATGGAAAAACTCCACCTTGTGCTGATTTAATAATAGAAAGAGGGCTTAAAAAGGTTGTTATTGCAATGCGTGATGTTAATCCTATTGTTGCAGGTAATGGTGTTAAAAAACTTCAAAATGCAGGTGTTGAGGTTGTAGAAGGTGTTTTAGAAAAAGAAGCAAAAGTTCTAAATGAAATTTTTATAAAAAATATGTTAGAACAAAAAATTTTTGTAGCTTTGAAATCAGCAACAACCTTAGATGGAAAAATTGCAACAAAAACAGGTAGTTCAAAATGGATAACATCTACTTTAGCTCGTGAAAAAGTTATGGAGCTAAGAAAAGCATATGATTGTGTTTTAACAACATCTTCAACTGTTTTAATAGACAATCCAAAATTTGATTGTAAAACAAAAATTTTGCTTGATAGAGAATTAAAATGTGACACTTCTATGCAATATTTTAAAACCGGTAAAATTTATGTCGTGACGAGCAAAACAGATTTATCAAATGCATCGAAAAATATTGAATATATAAATATTTCGGAAGAAAATAATAAATTGAATTTAGGCGAATTGTTCGAAAATTTGTATGATTTAGGCTTGCGTTCTGTTTTTGTTGAAGCGGGAGGAACGTTAAATGGTTATTTGATTGAACAAAATTTTGTTGATAAAATTTACCAATTTGTCGCTCCAAAAATTGTTGGTGATAATTCTGCAAAAAGTGCATATTCAGGACGAAATATTGAGGAAATTAGCGCATCAAAAAACTATACAATTCAATCTGTTGAAATGTATGAACCGGATGTTTTAATTACGCTAAAACGAAATTAGAATGACATAACGTTTAAAATATCTTTGATATCAGCTGATGTCTTTTTAACTTCTGCACCAGAATATTTAATGGCGTTATCAGGATCTTTTAAACCGTTTCCTGTTAAAATACAAACACATTTCGCACCTGTTTTAATTGTGTGTCTGCATTTGATTAGACCTGCAACTGATGCGGCACTAGCCGGTTCTGCCAAAACACCTTCGCAATTTGCAATTAATTTGTAAGCTGTCATAATTTCATCGTCGTTTACTGATGAAATTGTACCTTTGCTTTCATCTCTTGCGGCTTCTGCTTTTTCCCAACTTGCCGGATTGCCGATTCTAATTGCTGTTGCAATAGTTTCAGGGTTCATAATTCTTTCTCCACGAACAATTGCTGCAGCACCTTCTGCTTCAAAGCCCATCATCTTAGGTAAATTATTAATTTTACCTTTTTCGTTATATTCTTTGTAGCCTTTCCAATATGCAGTAATGTTTCCTGCATTACCAACCGGAATAAAGTGGTAATCCGGAGCTTGACCTAATGCATCACAAATTTCAAATGCACCAGTTTTTTGACCTTCGATTCTGTAAGGATTTACCGAATTTACCAAAGTGATAGGATATTCTTCAGAAATTTTTCTTACAACTTCTAATGCTTGGTCGAAATTACCTTGTATTGCAATAATTTCAGCACCATACATCATTGCTTGAGATAGTTTACCAAGGGCAATGTAACCATCAGGAATTAATACATATGTTTTTAAACCGGCTCTTGCTCCATAAGCTGCTGCAGAAGCGCTTGTATTACCTGTTGATGCGCATATAATAGCGTTTGAACCCGCTTCTTTCGCCTTAGTTACAGCCATTGTCATTCCACGGTCTTTAAAGCTGCCTGTTGGGTTTGAACCTTCAAATTTTAAATAAATCTCAGCATCTAATTCTAACTTTCTTGCTAAATTATCTGCTTTAATTAATGGAGTATTACCTTCGTTTAAAGTTACAATTGGTGTAAATTCATCTACCGGTAAATATTCTCTATATTTGTTAATCAAACCTTTATAATAAGTCATTTTTTGCCTTTCTAACCGTTAATTCTAATCATGCTTGCTAATTCTTTTACGCAACTGTGTTTTGCAAAGTCATCTTTTAATTCTGTTATCAATTTCTCTTTGCATTTATCGGTAACAATAACAATTTCTGCAGTATTGTTTTCTTTTACTTCTTTCATTAAGATTGATTCAATACTGATTTTTTTCTCTGCAAAATGTTCTGTTATATCTGCAATTCCGCCAATTTTGTCGTTTGCAATTAAACGTAAGTAATATTTATTTTCAGTTTCCTCAATAGGAACCATCTTTGCAACAGTGCTATGAGCATGTTTGCAACGCATCATTGGTAAAATATAATCTGTTGTACCATACTCTCTTTCAATTGCCAAAATATCACCAACAACCGAACTTGCAGTTGGCATTTCACCGGCTCCTGCTCCGGAAAGAGTTATTTTACCAACAGGTGAACCTGTTAGAGTTACGGCATTTTTAACATAGTTGATGTGAGCTAATGTTTCTTCTTTGCTTACAAACATAGGATGAACTCTTACGTCTGCATTGTCATTTTCATCAATATGTGCGTAAGCAACAAGTTTTATTTTATAACCCAATTCATTTGCATATTTGATGTCTTCTGCTTTTATTTTTGTGATACCTTCTCTGTAAACATTTTCTAATTTTACACGTTTGTTAAATGTAATTGTCGCAAGGGTTGTAAGTTTATATGTAGAATCAAAACCTTCAACATCACCTGTCGGATCAGCTTCGGCATAGCCCAATTCTTGCGCTTCTTTTAGAACTGTTTCATAAGAAGATTGGTTAACGTCCATATTTGTTAATATGTAGTTGGTTGTGCCATTTAAAATGGCTTCGATTTTAGTGATTTTATTACCTGCAAGGATTGTTTTTATAGGCATAATTAACGGAATACCACCGGCAATGGCAGCTTCATAAAGGATTACAACATTGTGTTGCTCTGCGTAGTTGAATAACTCTTCACCATGTTTTGCTAAAAGTTCTTTGTTTGCGGTAACAACATGTTTACCGTTTTCAATAGCCTTTTTTATCAATTCATAAGCAGGATGTACTCCCCCAATAAGTTCAGCTACTACTGTACTTTCAGGATTGTTTACAATTTCATAAGGATCTGTAGTAAGCATTGCACGGTTTAAACCTTCAATATTACGAGGTTTGTCGATGTTTTTTACGGCAATTTTTGTGATTTCAACATCAGGAAAGTCTTTCAAAACTTTGAAAACACCGCCACCTACTGTACCTAAGCCTATAAGACCTATTTTAATTTTACTCATAATACAAATCCTTCTTTTATAATAAGCCTATTGTACAATATTTACTACATAAGTGCAAATAAATAACCTCAAAAAAGAATAGAGCAAAAATTTTATACCAAAAATCTTTGCTCTATCTTCTTATTTGTCCGTTTTCATCAAAATGTATTCTTTTTAAAACCTTAGTAACTTCAAAGTCACCATAATCTGCAAGGTGTTTTATCTCTTTTGTAGTTTCTTCATACAAAACAATTTTACCATCCTTGTAAAGAGTTGTAGCGACTATGTTACCAACATTTTCCATTTCTACGTGGTATTTGTTTGCGCTATACCCAAGCGCTTCGCAATAATTTTCTGTCATATCCTTGTGTACCTCTACCAAAAAACTTTACTTCATTATATTACTACTTTTGTAGTAAGGTTGCAAGTAGTTTTAAGATTTGTTTACAATGTTTGTTTATTAAATTGTCAGAGAACTAAAAAGAACCCAATTGAGGGTTCTTTTTACACTTTATTTTCGGTTGTCAACAAATTTAGTTTGATTTTTCAAACTTGGCTTGATGATTATTTTAGCTTTTTTCTGCTTAATCATTTTTACCTCTGTTAACGAGTTTATCGTATCATATTTTTAATTATAATGCAATAATTTATTTGCTAATTAATTCTCCGTTAATATACCAAGTTTTTGCACCTGTAATTTTAACTTTTACAAATTCTCCAGTAAGGTCTTTATCATAAGGAATATGAACAATTTTATTGTTACGAGTTCTACCTGTGATAACGTTTTTACCTTTGTGGTTTTCAAAATTTTCAATTAAAACGTCAAGTTCTCTACCAACATATTTTTGATTTGATTTTAGACAACATTCTTTATTTTTGTCGTTCAATCTTTTTAATCTTTCTGTTTTAACATCTTCCGGAATAAATTTATCAACCCATTTTGCAGCAACTGTTTTTTCACGAGGTGAGTATGCTGCTGTGTTTGAGTAATCTAAATTCAATTCTTCCATTGCAGTTAACGTTTCTTGGAATTGTTCTTCTGTTTCTCCTGGGAAGCCTGCAATAAAATCGCTTGTAATTGTTACATCAGGAACCATATCACGAACTTTTTTAGCAATTTGGGCATATGTTTCTCTATCATAGCGTCTGTTCATTTTCTTTAGAACTTCTGTTGAACCGGATTGCATTGGAATGTGGAAATATTCACAAACTTTGTCTAATTTTACTGCTGTTTCAATTAAATTATCAGTAATATCCGTTGGGTATGATGTTACAAATCTAATCCAAAAATCGCCTTCAAGAGCGTTCAATTCTGTTAGTAAATCAGCGAGTCTATATTCCCTGTTTTTGAAATCTTTACCATAACTGTCAACATTTTGGCCTAATAATGTGATTTCTTTAAAACCTTGTGCTAATGCATCTTTTGCTTCTTTAATAATTGTTTCGGAAGCTCTAGAACGTTCTCTGCCACGAGTGTATGGAACAATACAGTATGTGCAGAAATTGTTGCAACCTTCAGTGATTGGAATCCAAGCATTAACGCTTTTTACACGTTTGATTTCAATATCGCTTTCACCATAAGGTGTTTCAGGGCATTCACAAACGTGAGTTTCGCCGTTTTCAATACGTTTAATTAAATCCGGTAACTGGTAAACGTTGTGTGTTCCAATCACTAAATCTACGTATGGTGCACGGTGGAAGACTTCCTTTTGTTTTTGTTGTGCAACACAGCCACAAAGCGCAATTTTTATATCTTTGCCTTCACGTTTCCATTTGCCCCAAGTGCCAAGTTCGCTAAATGCTTTGTCTTCGCTTAATTGACGGATAGAACATGTATTTATCATTAATAAATCAGCATCTTTAGGCTCCTTGGTTTCATCATAACCTAAGCATGACAACATACCAAGCATTCTTTCAGTGTCTGATTTGTTCATTTGACAACCCATTGTGTCGATAAAAACTTTTTTTCTCATACGAAAATTCTACCATAAACTTAAATTGTAGTATAATAAATTTATGGACGAGAAGAAAAAAAAGAAAAAAAAGTTAAAAATTAATATAAAAAATATGGGCGTAAATATTGATAAAAACGAATATTACGAAATTATCTGTTCAAATTCCGCCCATCCTGAAGATGCTTTTAAGAGAAAATAACCAAAATTCTGCTAGTTCATTTGCTCGCTAAACCTATATTGTAGAGCTTGAGTTATATGTTTTGTTGTAATGATTTCTGAGTTATCAAGGTCAGCGATTGTTCTCGAAAGTTTTAAAACTCTATCATAACGACGTCCTGAAAGTTGATATTTCGCAACTGCAAGTTTTAAAATTTCTTTTGAGGCATTATCAATTTGACAATATTTTTTAACCATATCAGCTGTGAGTTGTGAGTTTGTTAAAATTCCGGTGTTTTTATATCGTTCTTTTTGAATTTTTCGAGCATTAATTACTCTTTTTCTAATTTCTGCCGAACTTTCCGCATTAGAATTTGTATTCAAAAGTTCTTCTGTTGTTAATCTAGGAACATCTATTTGTATATCAATTCTGTCTAAAAGAGGTCCTGAAAGTTTTGCACGATAACGATTAATTTGATATTCCGTACATGTGCAATGTTTTTCTTTATCCCCTAAGTATCCGCATGGGCACGGATTCATTGCTGCAAGCAACATAAAATCCGCAGGATATTTTATAGAGTGTTTCGCTCTTGAAATTACAACTTCTCCGTCTTCAAGCGGTTGACGTAAAACTTCAAGCACATTTCTTGGAAACTCAACAATTTCATCTAAGAATAAAACCCCTCTATGTGCAAGTGTTATTTCTCCTGGTTTTGGATTTGTTCCGCCACCAATAATTCCGTTTGCGGATGCTGTATGGTGAACAGCTCTAAATGGACGTTTTACCATTAAAGGTTCGTTATTCGTTAAAAGACCGGAAACACTATAAATTTTAGTTAATTCTAATGCTTCTGAAAGTTCAAGCGGAGGTAAAATTGATGCAAAACATTTTGCCATAAGCGTTTTACCGGAACCGGGAGTGCCAACCATAATCATATTATGACCACCGGCCGCTGCAATTTCTAATGCTTTTTTTGCTTTCTGTTGTCCTTTTACGTCTTTGAAATCATACAAATAATTCTCTTCAATTCCTTTTGCAAGATATTCATCAACATTTGTGTGTACAATCTCTAAAGGTGTATCTATAAAATGGTTCACAACTTCATTTAAGTTATTTGCACTTAAAACAGTTATTCCGTTTGCAAGTGAAGCTTCTTTTGCGTTTTCTTTAGGTACAATAACGGTTTTTACTCCTGCTTTTTTTAATCCTAAAACATGCGGAAGTACGCCATTTATGCTTCTTAATGTTCCATCTAAAGATAATTCTCCAATAAAAGCAACATCTTGAGTTTTTTCTTCTTGGATAGTTCCTTCTTCAATCAGAATACCAACAGCAATAGGCAAATCAAAATTTGTACCTTCTTTTTTTATATCTGCCGGAGCAAGGTTTACAACTACTTTCTTTTGAGGGAAAGAAAAAGATGAATTTTTTATTGCTGAGCGAACTCTTTCTTTTGCTTCATTTACTGCAGCATCAGGCAAACCTACTATTGAAACAGAAGGAAGTGAATTAACTAAATCGACTTCAACCTCAATTTTGTAAGCATCTAATCCGATAACTGTTGATGTAAAAACTTTGCAAACCATTGCTACCTCATAAAATTTTTGTAAAATATGTTATAATAAAAATATAGGGGACATTGCCCAAGAAGTGCAAGTTTTCAAATAATGTTTTGTTTCCTTGTAAAAAAATAAGATAAATTGTAAAACAGTTATCAGCACTTTGATAGCGGTTTTTATTATCTGAAATTTCTTTATATTGCTCCCTTTCCAGCTAATTTCTTCGTTAATTGTATGTGTTGGTGGGAGTTTGAAAGTTACCCCTATTAAATTTTCAATGTACTTATAAAAAAACGGAGTTTTTGCAAACTCCGTTTTCTAGTTAGACTTTTATCAACTATTTGATGTTAGCGAATGTCCAAGCATCAAATGTTGGTCTTGTTAAATTAACATCAGCTTTATCTTTTCCTGCGCCTTCTGTATCGTGAGCGATAGAGCGATAAATTCTGTTGTAGTATTCAATTACCATACGGTCAGAATTGAAGTAAGCTTCAGCTGTTCTGATTGCTTGACGCATCATACGAGCCCATTCTTCTTTGTTATGGTAGTATGTTGGAATGATTTCTTTTTCGATTACATTCATCATGTATTCGTGATCTTTCCAATGACGTTCTTCCCAAGGAATTTCATCGTCTAGTCCTTCGTATTCGATTGTGTAACCGTTTACGCCATTGAATGTACCTTCAACTGTCCAACCATCGTATGTTGATAAGTGTAAAGCGCCGTTAGCGTTAGCACTCATACCTGAAGTACCTGAAGCTTCGAATGGTCTTAATGGTGTGTTCAACCAAATATCTGAACCACGTTTCAACATACCGCTTAATTGTAATTCATAACCCGGTAATACAACCATGTTCTTCATTGAATGAGAACGGTTTAACAATTTGTTGAACATTTCTTTACCCATAACATCATCTGGGTGGAATTTACCAGCGAAGATTAATTGTAATTTGTTGTTATCTAACAATTTTGTAATGCGGTCTTTATCCATTAAGATTAACCAAGCACGTTTGTAGTCAGCAAATCTTCTTGCCCAAGTGATTGTTAATACATCAGGATCGAATCTTTTACCTGCTTTGTTAGCGATGTATTTAAACAATTCTTTTTTCATTTCGTGTTTTGCTGCTAACAATTCTTCGAATGATTTGTCGCCATTCATTCTCTTATCTTGCCAATAGTGTAAGTTTACAGCGTTTGTAATAGCACGGATAGGGCATCTGCCTTCAACCCAATCCCACATTTTGTTTGAAACAAGACCGTGTAATTGTGATACGGCATTTGCGATACGGCTCATTCTTAAAGCTGCAACGGTTAGAGAGAAGTTTTCACCACCAAGTTCGATAGCCTTTTCTCTTGAAGTACCAGCGAAGAATCCGCCTTCCATCAATGTGTCAACCCAGTGAACTTCGTTACCTGCTGCTACAGGAGTGTGAGTTGTGAATACTGTTCTTTTCTTAACTTCTTCCAAATCACCTTTGAATTGTCTTAATAATTCGAATGCAGCCGGCAATGCGTGACCTTCGTTCATGTGGATAACATCAAACTTGTATCTCATTGCTTGTAAAATTTTGATACCACCGATACCTAATACAGTTTCTTGAGCGATTCTGATTTTTTCATTTCCGTCATATAATCTGTGAGAAATGCTTCTAGCCCAATCACTGTTACCATCGATATCAGTTGTTAATAAGTATACAGGACAAGAACCGAATAATTCAGGTTCTACTCTGTAAGCTTTAACTTTAACTTTTTCTCCAAATGTGTCAACTTCTACTTGAACACCTAAATCTGTTAAATAATCATAGTATTTTCTGATGTAAGAAACTTCTACTTGTCCATTTTCGCCAATACGTTGGTCATAATAACCATAAGACCAAAGCATTGTAACACCAACCATTGGCATTTGTAAGTAACCTGCTGATAACATGTGAGAACCAGCTAAGAAACCTAAACCACCGGAATATGTGTTTAAAGATTGGTCTAATGCAATTTCCATTGACAAGTATGCAACTGATGGTAATGACATAATCTTTAATTCCTTCTTTGTTATTGTGTACTCTAAAGCAAACTACACGCTTGCAAATAATAGCATATCACAAAAATACCAGTTTTTCTATCCTTGCCCATTTTGAGCCTTGAAACTACTGAAAACCATGAAAAAACGGCATTTTTACTGTTAAGTTTTGTTAACTTCTACTTTAAAATTTCACTGGCAATGTCTTCGGCTTTGAACTTTAAGCATGACAATTTTTCACAAGTTGTTTGTCTGTGATCCCATAAACAAGGTTTAATTGGACAATCATCATTTGTTTTCAATGCTGTAACAAAATCTGCTTGTGGAATTAATTTTTTGTCGTCAGTAGAACCAAAAATAGCGTAAGTTCTGGTTTTTGTGCCTACTCCAATGTGTAGTGGTGCTGAATCTGAACATACAAATTTTTCGTATTTTGTTATAAGTTTAGCTAAATCCATTAGATTTTTTGTTTTTCCATAATAATTTTCAAAATTTGGATTGTTTAACGGTTCAATTATAGATAAAATTTTGTCTACAACCTCTTTGTCATCCGGACCACCGGTCAATGTAACGTGTTTGCCGTTATCTAATAAAAGTTTAATTACATCTGCCCAAATTTCCGGAGTTATTGTTTTAATCATATTTTTTTGAACGCTTAATTTACTTACTCCGGGGTGGATAAGTACTGAATTTGGAATTTTTTCGCCTTTTTCTAATGTGATTTCAGGAATATCTGTTCTAATGTCTGTAATGTCACGAATTAAATCGTGATACATCAAAGAGGCATATTGTTGCTTATTCAAAGGTACGGCTTTTGTCAAAAGTTTTTCGCTTAATTTACCTGTATTGTAGCCATAGCGTTTTTTAATGCCTGTTAAGAACAATAAAATACTTATAAGTTTGTTGCCCCCTGCAGAAATTACAGTGTCAAATTTGCCAAAACGAGCTTTTAGTAAAAGTTTTAGCATTTCTGTATATTTGTTTTTACCTTTTGGATTAATTAAAATTAAATCATCAATAGTGTCAGTCAAATCTTTGATGCCCTTGCTTCTTGGTTCTAGGCAAAGTGTAATTTTTGACTCAGAAAATGCTTTTTTTAATGAAATTAATGTTGGTAAAAATAAAATTTCATCACCGATTCCGCCAAAATTTATAACTAAAATGTTTTTCATATTTCTTCCTCGTTTCTAAAGAAATTATAACAAAAAAAAGATTAATTACTTATTTTTTAAAATTTATGCTACAATGATAATAGAAAATTGAAAGGAGAAATTTATGGTTAAAGTTAATGAAATTTCTTTTAATACGAATATGACTCAAAATGTTGGTGCAACAAAGAGTCAGCAGTCGGAAGCTAGTAGTATTTTTTCAGCTTCTCAAACACAAGCTGATGCAATGAGTGAAATGGAAGGTTTGTCAGTTCAACAAACCGCACAAACACCACTAAAAAGAATAGATAAACACGATAAGGCAATTTTAGCAAAAGCTCCATCACCACAAATTGAAGTTGCGGGTAAGAAACAAAATGCCCCAATCGTAGTTGATTTGAGTGAAAACAGATTATATAGATATGATAAGGATGGAAAAGCCTTTGAAGTTTATCAAGTTGCCTCAGGTAAAAAGACTTCACCGACAAGCACTGGTTTGAGAAAGGTTTCTCACATTGAAACTTATCCATACACAGAAGCACCTGCGGGTACAAAAAGACGTAAAAGTCCAAAGGCTTATGGTCCAAAAATCTTAATTTTAACAACAATTGACCCAAAAACAGGTAAAGATTTAGGCTCAAATGGTGAATTTATTCATGGTAACAATAACCCTGCAAGTATTGGCACTTACGCTTCTCATGGTTGTATGAGAATGGATAATGACGTTATTGTTCAATTATCAAAAGAAGTAAAACCTGGATCTTATGTTTTAATTCAAAAATAAAAATAATTAATACTAAAAAGGCGGTGATAAAATCACCGCCTTTTTTGGAATTTTATGTTCGTATGAACTATTACATCATACCGCCCATTCCTCCCATACCAGCCATAGCTGACATGTCAGGAGTTGCTGATTTTTCTTCTGGAATATCTACAACTGCTGCTTCTGTTGTTAATAACATAGCTGCGATTGATGCTGCGTTTTCCAATGCTGAACGAGTTACTTTTGCAGGATCTACGATACCTGATTTGAACATATCTGTATATGTGTTCAATAAAGCATCATAACCGTAAGAATCTTTTTCAGCTTTAACTGTTTCAACTACAACGTCAGAAGATGCACCTGCGTTGTTAGCAATTAATCTTAGAGGAATATCTAAAGCTGCTGTTAAAATCTTGTAGCCGATTTTTTCATCATCCAAAGCGAATTCTTCTGAGTTTAATTTTTCTTCTAAGTATTGTTGAACTCTTAATAATGCAACACCACCACCTGGAACGATACCTTCTTCGTTAGCAGCTCTTGTTGCGTTAAGAGCATCTTCAATTCTTAATTTTCTTTCTTTTAATTCAACTTCTGTTGCTGCACCAACTTCGATTACTGCAACACCGCCAGATAATTTAGCGATACGTTCTTGTAATTTTTCTTTATCGTAGTCAGAATCAGATTGTTCAATTTGTTTCTTGATTAATGAAATTCTTTCTTGAACAGCTGTTTTTGTTGAATCACCTACAACAATCGTTGTTTCATCTTTAGAAACAGTTACACGTTTTGCTGTACCCATCATATCGATAGTTAAGTTTTCTAATTTTGTTCCTAATTCTTCAGTGAACATTTGACCGCCTGTTAAGATAGCGATATCTTCTAACATAGCTTTTCTTCTGTCACCAAAACCAGGAGCTTTAACTGCAACTGCTCGGATAACTTTTCTCATAGTGTTAACTACTAATGTTGCTAAAGCTTCACCTTCAACATCTTCAGCGATTAACAATAATGATTTACCTTCTCTTGCAACTTGTTCAAGTATTGGAACTAAGTCTTGGATTAAGTTGATTTTTTTGTTTACACATAAAACGTAAGCATCTTCTAAAACTGCTTCCATTCTTTCTGCATCAGTTACGAAGTATGGTGAAATGTAACCTTTGTCAAATTGCATACCTTCTACAACTTTTAAATTTGTGCCGAAAGATTTGCTTTCTTCAACAGTAATAACACCTTCGCTACCAACTTTTTCCATAGCTTCAGCGATTAATTCGCCGATTTCAGAGTTGTTACCTGCTGAAATTGCTGCAACTTGAGCGATTTCTTCTTTTGTAGCAACTGCTTTTGACATAGATTTAATTTTTTCTACTGAATATTCAACTGCTTTGTCGATACCACGTTTAATTGACATTGGGTTAGCACCGGCAGTTAAGTTTTTCAAACCTTCTCTAACGATTGCTTGAGCCAAAACTGATGCTGTTGTTGTACCGTCACCAGCTACATCGTTAGTTTTTGATGAAACTTCTTTTAATAATTGTGCACCTGCATTTTCTAAACCGTCTTTTAATTCGATTTCTTTTGCGATAGTAACACCGTCGTTAACGATTTGAGGTGCGCCATATTTCTTTTCTAAAATTACATTTCTGCCTTTTGGTCCTAATGTAACTTTTACGGCATCAGCTACTGCATCGATACCTTTTAATAATGATTTACGAGCTTCTTCTTGAAATACAATTCTTTTAGCCATTTTTCATTTTTCCTTTATAAATAATGTAATAACTTTTATTTTAAGTCGTTAAGACTGCAAGGTAACTATTCAAGTACACCTAAAACATCTGAAGTTGATAAGATTTTTAATGTTTCGCCGTCAATTTTAATATCTCTGCCAGCGTATTTTTCATAAATAATAGTTTCGCCAACTTTAACTGATACAGGAGCTTTTTCACCGCTATCTAAAGTTTTGCCTTCGCCTACTGCTACAACTTCACCCTTTTGAGGTTTTTCTTTTGCACTGTCAGGAATAAAGATTCCACCTTCTGTTTGTGCTGTATCTTCAATAACTTTGATTACAATTCTGTCACCGATTGGTCTAATTTTCATTTTTATGCCTCCTAGTTTATATATTTAGACTTTTAATAATACATTTATACTTCAAAAAATTCAAATAAAGTGATTTGTTAATGAAAAATTAATATTTCCATAATATTTTGTATAAATTATTTAGGAATTATTAAAAAATAATAAATATTCATTGTTTATCTTGATTGATAGCATATAATTAAAGTTGTATAATAATTTTATGAAGGCGGGTAAAATGTCACATAAGAAAAAACATGAAGAAACAACAGAATCAAATCCATTCAACAAAGATATGGATTTAGATAATACTGCAAAAGCAGAAGAAAACAAAGAAACAGAACAAACAGAAACTAAAGAGGTTTCAAAAGATAACGAACTTCAAGCAAAATATGAGGAATTAAACAGCAAATATATCAGACTTGCTGCAGATTTTGACAACTTTAGAAAACGTCAAGCTCAAGAACGTGAAAATTTGTTAAAATATGGCGCAGAAAATACATTGAAACAACTTATTGAAGTTTTAGATAACTTCGACAGAGGTCAAAAAGCAGTTGAAAATGTAGAAGATTGTCAAAAAGTTAAAGAAAGTTTTAATTTAGTTTTAAAACAAATGAAAGACACTTTGACAAAATTAGGTTTAGAAGTTATTGAAACAGAGGGAAAAGAATTTGATCCTAATTTCCATGAAGCTGTAATGCAAACACCAACAAGCGAACATCCGGAAGGAACAATTATTAATGAACTTCAAAAAGGTTACAAAATTGGTGATAAAGTTTTAAGAGCTTCATTGGTAAATGTAGCTTCAGCAGAATAGATATGAAAATTAATGCCGTGATTTATGCACGGCATTTTTCAAACCACAAGTTGGAAAGGTTAATTAGTTAAGAATGGCAGATTATTATGAAACACTAGGTGTTGATAGAAACGCCACAAAAGATGAAATTAAAAGCGCTTTTAGAAAAATGGCTCGTAAATATCATCCGGATGTAAATAAAGCACCTGATGCAGAGGATAAATTTAAAGAAATCGGTAAAGCGTACGAAACATTGATGGATGATGATAAACGTGCGACTTATGACAGATTTGGTGAAGACGGATTAAAGAATGCCGGTTTTGATACTGGCGGTCCTTTTGCTGGTGGTTTCGGTGACTTGAACGATATTTTTGCATCATTCTTTGACGGTTTTGGTGGATTTTCTCAACGTCAAGCAGATCCTAATGCTCCTCGTCAAGGTGAAGATTTACGTGTAGATGTAGAACTTGAATTTGAAGAGGCTGTATTTGGTTGCAAAAAAGAAATAAAAATTGACCATCTTGAAGTATGTAAGGATTGTAACGGAAGTGGTGCAAAAGCGGGTACAACACCTAAAATTTGTCCTACTTGTGGAGGTTCCGGTAAAATTCAACAAACGACTCAAACAATTTTGGGACACTTTACTCAAGTAACAGCGTGTCCAGATTGTCGTGGAACAGGTAAAAAAATTGAAGAACCTTGTGAAATATGCCACGGTAAGGGTAGAGTAGAAGTTGAAAAGACATTGGAAGTTAAAATTCCGGCAGGTGTAGACAATATGTCAAAAATGCGCTTAGCAGATGAAGGTGATTGTGGTATAAATGGCGGTCCGGCAGGTGATTTATATGTCGTTTTACGTGTAAAACCTTCTGAACATTTTAACAGAGATGGTATAAATATTATTACTCAATTAGAAATATCTCCTGCTCAAGCAGCATTGGGCGATGAAGTTACAGTTAAAACTGTTGATGGATATAAAAAAGTTCAGGTCCAAGCCGGTATTCAAAGCGGTAACTTGATTAAGATTAAAGGTGCAGGTGTACCTCATATTCAAAAACCAACTCATAGAGGCGACCACATTTTAGTTGTAAATGTTAAAGTTCCTACAAAACTTACTGATGAAGAAAGAAGTTTGTATAAACGTTTGTATGAAATAAATACAGGCAAAAAAGCTCAAGACACATTGAAAGAAAAAGTAAAAGGGGTATTCCAATAATGCGTAAACTGATTATAACTCTTATAGTTATGTTTGTAGGAGCTATGTCTGCTTCTGCGGCAACTTTACCGACAGAAGTTGTTAACTATATTAAAAAAGAACAACCTTCTGCAGATATTAGGTTTGATGGTTTGATTACAATAAGAGATAATTTATATTTACCATTATTCCCCGCGAAGATTTTAAAACCGGCTACAATTTCGGTAAAAAAATCAGTACCTGCAAATAAAACCTTAAAGGATATGCCTGATATTCTTATTTTAAACAATGATTTTGTTTTATTGAAAATTATAGAAAAAGACGGAAAAAAATCAGTTTTATACCAAAGTGATCCATTTTTAGAAGTTAAAACAGGTTTGTTACCTCAAGACTTGTTGGTTCCAAAAAATTTGGTAGTGCCTGAAAATATCAAGGGTATTATTGGCGGATTGCGAATTACAACAGAGCAAGATGTGTTAAAAGTTAAATCTGAATACACAAAACCGGTAGAAGAAAAAACTGTTCATACAGAGGTTAAAAAAGATTTAGTTACAACAGTTCCACAATTAAGAAATAAAAATATGTATGTAATAACATGCCATTCAAAAAATGTTCATGTTTTACCATCAGGAGGTGCAAGACCGGAATATGCGCTAAGCTTAAACTCTATTCCGATTGATATGAAAGCATATCAAAACAGATTTTTAATGGTTACAACATTTGATTTTAATGCAATGAATGTAATTTCATTAGCAGATGAGGCTGTAATTAAATGTTTTGAATTTGATGCTCAACCGGAAGAAATTGTTATTGATGAAATTAACAGATTGGCTTATGTTTCAGCTCCAAATATATCTTCTATTTACGTGATAGATTTAGATAAAATGCAAACTAAACAAAAAATTCAAGTAAACGGCAGATGTACAAAATTGACACTTGCTGACAAATCAACAAAATTAATTTATGTTGACAAACTAACAAATGATGTCTGGTGTGTTGAATTAGATAACGATTACACAATAAAAGAAGTTGGTATTTTCCCTAACGTTTCTTCAATTGCGTACTCACAAAACAAAATTTATTTAGCAAGTAGAACTAAAAACAGAATTGCAATCGTTGATTATGCAACAATGACACTTGCAGACGAGTTGGAAGTTTCTCCAAAACCTGTGGATATGTTGGTTTATTTCAATAACCTATATATCTTAAGTGCAGAAAACAGTACAGTACAAGTTTTGAATACTCAAACCGATAAAATTACTGCAACAATAAAATTAAACACAAACGGATTTTCTACAAAAATGTATAAAGTGCCAAACTCAAATCTTGCAATAATTTCTGATGCAAAAGCCGGAAAATATTCAGTGTTGAATTTGGATAGAAAACAAGTTATAAAGACATTACCGATAGATATTCCGGTTAGTGAATTGGTAATTACAAACAAGGTGAAAAAAATAAATTAATTATGGATGATACAACAGAAATAGTATTTAAACGCTTAGAAGAAACACAAAATGAATTTTGGAATGTAGCAAGAGAAACAGGCAACTTTTTGAATATGCTTGTGAAAATTTGTAATGCACAAAATGCATACGAAATAGGAACTTCAAATGGTTATTCCGGAATTTGGCTTGCAAAAGCTTTGAAAGAAACAGGCGGACATTTAACCACAATCGAATTTTATGAAAAACGAAGAGTTCTTGCAGAAGAAAATTTCAAAACTTGTGGTGTAATGGATGTTATTACAACAAAAGAAGGTTCTGCAATCGGTATTTTGGAACGACTTCCTGAAGACGAAATTATTGATTTTGTGTTTATTGATGCAAATAAATCTCAATATATTGAATATTTCAATTTGCTAGATAAACACTTGAAAAAAGGTGCAGTAATTTGTGCTGACAATGTAACTTCACACGCAGAAAAGGTAAAACCATTTTTAGATGCCGTCAATGGTAATCCAAAATATCAAATGGAGGTTTTGGACTTGCCTGCAGGTTTGGCAGTTGCTCGTAAAAATGAAGATTAACATATACACCCCTGAATTTAATTCAGAATCTCCTGAAAAGCAATTGTGTGTAAAAAAGATCCCGTGTCGTAGCACGGGATGACATTATATTTTAATGCGCCATTGGAATGTTTATCAGATGCTGAATAACAATGCTAGAAAAAATAGTCGGATTTGATGAAATCAAATCCGACTTTTAAATTATTTTCTTTTATCTGAGCGTTCTCTAACTGAAATTCTAATTGGAGTTCCAAAAAATCCGAACGCTTCACGAAGTTTGTTTTCGATATAACGTTTGTAGTGATCCTTCATCAAGTCAGCGTTGTTACCAAAAATAACGAATGTCGGAGGTTTAACGTTAACTTGTGTTGTATAAAGAATTTTTAGACGTTTATTCTTAACGCTTTGTGGCGGATTCAACAAGTATGCTTCGTTTACAACTTTGTTCAATAAGCCTGTAGAGATACGTTTTGTGCATTGTTCGTAAACTTCCATTGATTTTTCAAAAATTTGATTCAATCGTTGTTTTGTAACCGCACTGATGTAAATTTTTGGAGCATAACTCAAAAATGGAATTTCGTTTTCAAGTTTCTTTTCAAATTGGCTTGTTGTATTTGCTTGTTTATTTTCGATTAAATCCCATTTGTTAACGGCAATAATCAAACCTTTTCCTGCCTCTGTAATTATTGAGGCAATTTTTTTATCTTGGTCTGCAATACCTTCTTTTGCATCAAGTACAAGGATTGCAACATCACAATCTTTGATTGAATTGATTGCTCTATCAACCGCAAATTTTTCTACACCATAATCAACTTTGGCTTTTTTACGAATACCGGCGGTGTCAATAATAGTGAATTCTTGTTCTTTATAAGTGAATTTGCTGTCGATACTATCTCTTGTTGTGCCTGAAACATCAGAAACAATAACACGTTGTTTGCCTAAAAGGGCATTTACAATTGAAGATTTACCTGCATTTGGTCTTCCAACAATTGCAAGTTTAATATCAGTTTCTTCTTCAAGTTCGTCATCAGCTTCAAAATCTTCTGTAACCAATTCTAATAAGTCACCAACACCGCCTGAGCCGTGAAGCGCAGAAATACCGATTGGATCTCCAAGTGCAAGAGAGTAGAACTCGCTTGTATAAAGTGCTTGAGCTGGGCTATCAACTTTATTTACCGCTAAAAATACAGGTTTTTTAGTTTGGCGTAAAATGTTTGCAATCTCTTCATCAACAGGAGTTACGCCGTCTTTGCCGTCAACGATAAAAATAATTTTTTCGGCTTCATCGCAAGCTATTTTTGCTTGATCATAAATTGAAACCATGATTTCATCCTCGTCACTCGGAATAATTCCGCCGGTGTCGATAGCCGTAAACCATTTATTTTGCCATTCAACGTCAAAATAAATTCTGTCACGAGTTACCCCCGGTAAATCGTCAACGATTGATTTTCTGTGACCTACAAGTCTGTTTACAAACGTAGATTTGCCTACGTTTGGTCTTCCTACTATTGCAACTATTGGTTTTCTTTTCATAGTTTTTATTGTATCATGGACATAAATTTGTGGGGGATTTTTTATGCAATATAAGAATTTAGAAGAATTAGTTGAAGTTATAAGAGTCTTACGTTCAGAAAACGGTTGTCCTTGGGATAGAGAACAAACTCACTCTTCGCTTAGACCAAATATGCTTGAAGAAGCTTATGAAGCGGTTGATGCCATTGATGAAAATGACTTACCTCATTTAAGAGAAGAATTGGGGGATGTTTTATTGCAGGTTCTTTTACATTCTCAAATTGCAGACGAAGAAGGTGCTTTTAATATTGAAGATGTTGCAAAAGAATTAAAAGACAAATTAATTCACAGACACCCGCATGTTTTTGGTAACACAAAGGTTAAAAATGCCGATGATGTAGTGGTAAATTGGGATAAATTGAAACAAGAAGAGAAAAAAGAAAGAACTTCTCAAATGGATGGAATTTCGAAATCTCAATCAGCCTTGATGTCTGCTCAAAAGATTTCAAAACGTGCTGTTAAAGTAGGGTTTGAATGGGATAATGTTGAAACTCTTTGGGATTGTGTAAATTCCGAGATGGAAGAGTTTAAAGAAGCTGTTAATGAAGGTGACAAAGCTCATATGGAAGATGAAATGGGTGATATTCTTTTTGCTGTGGTAAATTTAGCACGTTGGCATAAACTTGATGCAGAACAATGTTTGATCTCTGCAAACAGAAAGTTTGAAAAAAGATTTCGAAAAATGGAAGAATTAGCGACAAAACCTTTGACTGAATATTCGTTTGAAGAATTTGATAAATTATGGCGCAAAGCTAAAAAAGAAACTTTGTAATAAATTCAACATGACAAAATGGTTATTACGTCATCCTTGTATATTTCAAGTAGTTCGTTTTGGAGATTGTGTCCAAACAGGTCAAGGCTATTATCCAAAGAAAATAACTTCTTCTTCAGGTAGAGATATGTCCGATTCAAGCTATGTTTGAAGTTATTGAAGTAGATATTGATGTCCAAAATAAAGGCCCGCATTTGGTAAAGATATTTTTAGATTTTTAATTAGTGATTCAGGTATTACTACAGAATGTTATGATAGAACCTTTAGTTACATTTTACAAAAGGTGAATGGCGAAGGATATTGTACTTCAGATTGGATTATAAATTACGACAATATGGATTATTTAAAATTAAAAAGTGGTAAATGTACAAACGGAACAACACCAACCGAACAAAACCCAAGATGTAAGTAGTCTTAATAGTCTTTAATTAATCCTTTGATTAATCTCGTGGCTAAGATTTGCAAAGCTGATTGTGCTTGTAAAGTTACCGTTTCTTTGTTCTTTAATGAAGGCTATAACAGTATTTAGAAGTTGAACAAATGTTTCGTCTGTAAGTCTGCCGTTTTCAACATCATCAAGAACTTCCAACAAATATGGATATGTTTCCTGCATATCGCCTTCGTTGATTGTTGCAACAAGCGATTTAACTTCTTCGTTTTCAAAATCAGCTTGAAGAATTTTTAAATAATATTTTGCAAATTTTTCTATATGTCTAAAGAAATCTTCAACTTTCATATTAGGCTCTAGGCGCTTGTAATAACGTTTGAAGCTCATATAAAGTTCGTTTGCTTTTGGTATAATTCCGTTTCTTTGAATTGTTAAAAAATCTCTTATAAAATATTTGAAATAGCCTTTTAAACCGACATTTTTATACAAATCTAAAATGCTGTACCAGATTTTTAGCCCTTCATTAGAATTTTCTTTTATAAAATCAGTGATGAGTAAAAGTTCTTCAATGTTAGGATTATTACAGTTTAAATATTGGTAAATATCTCTGTTTTCAATGTCAGAATTTTCGTAAACACAGGCTAAAACATTAATTTTCTTTATTTCTTCAAATAATTTTGTCGCAGAAATATTGTTCATCTTAATTTTTGCCCAATATTCATGAAGGTTTTTAAACATTGGGTGTTCTTTTTCTTCATCTGTCATTCGTTCATATTTTACAAGTTTTTCATAGATAATTTTTTCATAGCCGTGTAGATGAATTTTTGTATGTTTTCCGAAGAACAAATACCTTTTTTTGATAAGTTCAATGGCGTGGTCATTCTTTTCGTTTGTAAGCTTATAACATTCACATAGAGCGTGAAGCAACAAACTGAACTGGATAATTCTTTTCATTCCGTCGACAACAAGGTATGAACGGCTGGAAGTCTTTTGCAAGAACATTATGCCGTTAATAATAGGTTCGTTTGAATTGGAGTTTTCTAAAATAGTTTCTAACAAATCAGCAGGAGCTTGGAATTCTCCTGAGTAGTCAGTTGAATAAAGCACCTGCGATTTATTTAAAATATCTAATAAATTTAATGTTTTAATTTCCATTTTATCTTAGTTAAACTGATAACAAGAATCCGCCAGCTTCAGCGTTTTTCAAGTTTTCGCCGTCAATTTTAGCTCTTAAGTTTTTGATGTATTTGTATACATAATCTCTTGGCAAGCTTAATAAATTAGCTAAATCTTTAGCGTATACAATTTGGTTTTTATTTTTTAAGAAATAATCAAATACTAATTGTTCTCTGTCTGTTAATGCTTTTTTGAAAACGATTTGAACTTCTTCTTTCAAAGATGCAGGAGCGGTTTCTTTTATAATCGGTTGTTGTTTTTTTACTTCTTTTACTTCTTTTTGAGCTTTAACTTCAACAGCTTTTGGTTGAGCCTTTGGTGTAGAAGAAGAAACGATTTGACGTTCTTTTTCTACTGCTTTTTCTGCAATTGTATTGATTTTTTCTGAACGCATTGAAGATGACATTTCAGTTGATGAAGATGTGTATGGTTTACCTTTTAATACTATATCAACCAAGTCGTTTGTATGTTTAGCTTCTTCAATTTGTTTTCCTAATCTGGCTGCAAATTCTTCTAAAGTAATTTTTTCTAATGAACTTCTCCATTGCTTAATTTCTTCTTTAGTCAAGTATTCTGACATTTAATATATCTCCTAGTGTAATTTGTGAACAGTTGAGTTAATCCCTCTACATTATTAATCTAACACAAAAAACTATCGCAGAAACAAAATATTTCATAACGTAAATTTTTGTTTGCATTAGTTTACAAACTATTGATAAATCTAAAAAATCATCCTCTTGGCTTAACATTTTTACTTTTTTTTTAGACATGTATATAATATATACATGGAGAAATTTAGTTTTTTCAACAAATTTAAAGATGCTGTAATTGTTGCAAATCAAAATAAGGAAGTGGTTTACACTAATAGAGCATTTAAAAGATATTTTTGGGATTATAACGATTTTAAGCGTTTTTCCCATAAGTTGAGCTATGATTTTTATCCGTTTGATGCAGAAGATATGCAATCATTTTTGCCTATGCATTATCTTTTTGAATCAAAAGAAGATTTTGATGCTTTTGTAAACTACCAAGACTCAAAAGGTGAATTCTCTTTTTATAATTTGTCAGCTTATAAACGTGGAATTTATACCATAATGATATTTTCTGATGTAAGTGCAGAGGTTGAACTAGAAAGGGTTAAAGCTGAAAAAGAAAATCTTGTTACAGAATGCAGTACGGCATTGAAGGAGGTTGAAAGACTTAGAAAAACAGCCCAGTCTAACCAAGCTCAAGCTGTTAAAATGACACTTATCAATAAAATTTCAAATATCATTCGTGAGTCAATTGATTCAGACAAAATCTTGAATTCTGCCCTAAAAGAACTAGCAACAATGTTTGGGGCTTATCGTGCGTATTATGCATCAAATGACAAAGAAAAAGAACTTTTTGTGATAAAACAGGCATACGGCAAAAATAAAAAAGAATTTATCGGTAAAAATATAACTTTTGGAGATAAAATTTTTCAAGAATTGTCTGCTAAAAAAACAGTTTCTTCGATGACATTGAAAGAGTTTAACGAAGCGAAATTGTTTGATGTTCCGACAATGCGTGTAATCTTGCCGATTTATCACGTGAACGATTTACTTGGGATAATTGTTTTTGTAAGCTATCAAAAAAGAGAGATGGTTGAAGAAATTGATGTCTTAGAAAGTGTTTCCGCTCAATTAGGTAATGCTGTTGCACAGGCAAAATTGTATGAAGATAATGTTAGAACTTTGACTGAGTTGAGAGAAACTCAATTGCGACTTATAAATTCTGAAAAAATGGCTTCACTTGGTCAATTAGTTGCCGGCATAGCTCACGAAATTAATACTCCGTTTGCATCAATAAAATCAAATAATGCAATTATGAAAAAATTAATTCAAAAATTGGATGATGCAGATATGAAAGAAATGTTTGAAGAAATTAATGATATTGACAATGTTGCAGTTGCAAGAGTTCAAGATCTTGTTATATCTTTAAAGAAATTTGTAAGATTGGATGAGGCAGAACTTCAAGAGGCAGACATCAACAAAGAACTTGATTTGACACTTACAATAATTCGTAATGAAACAAAAAATAAAGCGGAAATTATTAGACATTACGGTGAATTACCGCTTATAAAATGTTATCCGAATATGTTAAATCAAGTATTTATGAACATTTTATTAAATGCGTGTCACGCAATTGAAAAATATGGAAAAATTGAAATCACAACAAAAGTTGAAAACAATGAACTGATTGTAAAAATTAAAGATTCGGGAAAAGGTATTAAACCAGAAAATCTAGATAAAATTTTTAGTGCCGGATTTACAACAAAAAAGGCTGGTGTTGGCAGTGGTTTGGGTTTGGCGATTTCGTCAGAAATTATAGATATGCATCATGGCAAAATACATGTTACCAGTGAATTTGGGCATGGTAGTGAGTTTACAATTTTAATCCCAGTTGCTTAATATTTTTTAACACGACAAATGCCGATTTTATTAAATGTGTAAAAGATTAAATAAACAATTACTACAAATGTATGAAAAATTGTTTCAAAAGCAAGACAAAACTTAAAAAAAATGGTAAGATAAAAATATAAAGTGTTAGGTTTACCCTTGCAAGATATGTGTAAGTTGAAACGCAAGCACAGCATGCAATACACATGAATGAAGTTCTCTTAACAATTGTTAATAAACACAAAATAAAAAGCAATTTTTTTTAGAAAATTTACTTTATTATAACATCGGTACATTATTATATACGTCGGAGGCAATTTTTAAATGACTATTAGCGTAAATAGCAAGAAAAAACAAGTTAAAAAAACATTTGAAGAATTAATTTCAGATTTGAGAACAAGCAACTCAGAAAAAGTTAGATATAATGCAGCAAGAGTTCTTGGTGAAATGGGCGAATCAAAAGCCGTAGAACCTTTGATTGACGTATTGAAAAATGATAAAAATGGTTCAGTTCGTTTATATGCAGCTCGTGCATTGGGTGAATTGGGTGACGAAAAAGCAACAACTCACTTGATTGAATCATTACGAGAAGATAGAAACGTAGATGTTAGAGTTCGTGCTGCTAGAGCATTAGGCAGATTGGGTGGCGAAATTGTTGTTGAGCCATTAGTAGAAGCTTTAAATGATGAAAACCCTCAAGTTTGCATTACAGCCACTGAAGCTTTGATTGAAATTGGTGATGTTGCAACAGATGCTTTAATTGCTTCATTAGACCACGAAAAAGTTAATGTACGTTGCGATGCAACTCGTGCATTGGGTGAAATTGGTAATAAAAAAGCCGTTGATAAATTAATCAACATGTTATATGACGAATGGGTTAACGTAAGAATTTATGCAGTTACTTCATTGGGTAAATTAAATGATACAAAAGCAGTTCCTGCATTAATTGATGTTATGAAAAACCGTTCAGAAAACGAATTAGTTAGAGCTGGTGCAGCAGCAGCATTAGGCGTTCTTCGTGACCAAAGAGCATTACTTCCTTTAAGAGAATTAATTATGGAAGCTGATGAACTAGGTGAATTAGAAGATACAGCTTTGAAATCATTCAAAAAAATCATGTCTGCAAACTGGCAACAAATTCCAGGTGCTCAATTACAAAAGAAACCTGTAGCATCATTTTAATTAAAATAATTGTGAGACAAAGAGAAAAAACCTTGGGGTTCTACCCCAAGGTTTTTTATATATTTAATCTAAAATCTTAATGCTCATGCCGTTTTGTTGGTCATAATTGTTATATTTATAGTTACCAAAACTATCGTAGTATCCGCTTTGATATCCGTAAGGATTATTGTCAAAAGCACTGTTGTAAGAAGGTGTGTAGCCTGTCATTTGTCCTGATGTGAAGAAATTTTTAAATCTTCGCCATTTTGTTTGGTTTTGATTGTAATAAGGATTATAATATCCAAAATTATTGTTATATCTGTTGTAAGAATTTGGTGGAGGTGGAGGCGGAAGATATCGTTGTTGCTTGTTTGGTGGTAGATATCTGTCATAAGTGTTGCTGTTAAATTGATATGCTTGTTGAGGAGTAAATGGTGTAAAAGTTGTAAATGTTTTGGCTTGAGCTTTTGCAATTAGTGTAAAACCTGCAATAAATAAAGTTAGAACTATAAATTTTTTCATAAATATCTCCTTTAATACAGGGATTTTAATATAATTTTGAAAAATACACATTGCACGGGTGATTAGTTTAGGGTAAACTATTTTTATGAACAAACCAGAATTATTAATGCCGGCAGGCAATATTGAAAAATTAAAATATGCAGTTACATACGGTGCAGATGCAGTATATTTGGGTGTTGTAGATTTCAGCTTACGTGCTATGCGTAAGGGTGAATTAATTACAATGGAAAACCTTAAAGATGCAATAGATATGGCAAGAAATTTAGGTGCAAAGGCTTATTTGACACTTAATATTTTTGCGTTCAACAATGATATTAAATTGCTTGAAAGCGTTATGGATAGAATTAAAGATGCTAATCCTGATGCAATTATTTTAACAGATATGGGTGTTTTACGTTTGGTAAAAAGACATTTGCCAGATATTCCGATTCATATAAGCACACAAACAAATACATTAAATTATGAGGCAGTTAAATTTTGGCAAGATATGGGTGCAACTCGTGCGATTTTGGCAAGAGAGTTACCAATCAAAGATATTGCTGAAATTAAAAAACAAGTTCCTGATATGGAATTGGAAGTTTTTGTACACGGTTCTCAATGTGTTTCATTCTCAGGAAGATGCTTATTGAGTGATTATATGACAAAAGGTGAAAGACAAGCAAACCACGGAAATTGTGCACAACCTTGCCGTTGGAGTTACAAATTGTTGGAAGAAACTCGCCCGGGACAATATTATGAAATTGAACAAAACGAACGTGGTACGCACATTTTAAGCCCAAAAGATTTATGTTTGGTTGAATACTTGCCTCAATTAATTGAAGCTGGTGTAGATTCATTAAAAATTGAAGGTCGAACAAAGAGTCTTTATTATGTTTCAGCCGTAACAAAGGCGTATAGAAATGCTATTGATGACGTTATGGCAGGAAAAATTGATGACTTGCACAAATATTTCTTAGAACTTAAAAAAGTTGGAAACAGAGGTTATACTCAAGGTTTCTATTTGGGAAATAACAATTCGGAAAGTTACAGCTATGATATTTCAAAAGGTTTGGCGGGAGCTGATTTCTTGTGTGAATTTTGGGATAAGAAAGACGATAGTTACTTAGTAAAAACAAAAAATAAATTTTTAAAAGGTCAGGAAATTGAAATTATTACACCTGACGAGCAATATATTACGAAGGCAACTGAAATTGTAAGTGACAAAACAAAAGAAGAGTTAGAAGTTGCCAATACAAATGATGAATTATGGATAAAATTTGAACGAGCGCCAAAAAATTATAAATTTGCTCTTGCAAGAACAAAGGAGATAAAAAACGATGATTTTACGTCCTGATAAAAACTTAAAAAATATTTACGATATTACGCCGGAAATGCTTAAAGATATGGGCATTAAGGCTATGTTAATCGATTTAGACAGCACAACAATGCAATCAAAAACAGGTGAATTTTCAGGAAAGACAATAGATTGGTTTAATCAATTTAAAAAAGATTTTTATATGTGTATTGTTTCAAACAATAAAAATCAAGAATATATTGAAAAAGTTGAACACCAAGCACCTTGTAAAACATATTTTCATGCAAACAAACCTTGCACAAAAACAGTTAAGCAAATAATCAAAGGTTTGTTTATGGAACCAAAACACGTTGTAGTTATTGGTGATAGACCGTTAACAGATATTTTAGTAGGCAAATTAGCAGGTACAAAGACAATTTTGGTAGGTTCAATCAATCCTGATGAAAATCTTCCAACTCGTGCCGTAAGATTTTTAGAACGCTTGACAATCTGCCCGTTCTAAAAATTAAGAATCTTATCAGTTATCCGATAAAAGTTTAAACCTTATGTCATCCTGAATTTTTTGACAAAGCGAACAGGCGAAGTATGAGCCTTGTGAGCCTGTCCCCCGTGTGGCAGGAGTTAGTAAGAATGAGATGCTGAAACGAGTTCAGTATGACATTAGGGTTACAATTTCAATACTATGTCATCCTGAAACATTGATTAAATAGAGAATAAATTAATCGCATTTATTCAGGATCTTACCAGTTCAAATGCGCTTTTGGAGGTTTAGATGTTTAGAGGGTTGGCAATTCAATTTTAATGTCATTACGAGGAGTGAAACGACGAAGTAATCTAAAAAAATCTTGGATTGCCACGCTTCCGCTCGCAATGACATTATGTTTTAATACGTAGTTGAAATGTTTATCAGATGCGGAATAACTAAGTTGTTCTTGTATTGCACACATTAAACACTTTAGCATGACATTAGAGGAGAACATTTACTTTTATGTCAACTTGATGCGGAATCTATTGAATAGCGATTGAGTATAAAAAAGATCCCGTGTCGTAGCACGGGATGACAGTATGTTTTATTTCAAGTCATTACGACATATTACCAACCATCCAAACCTCACCCACCCCTCTTGAAGAAACAAGCAAAGAATGTTATAATAAGAAACATAATAAGAATAAATAAGAGGTATGAATATGGATAAAAACATTGAAAATAAAGCCCTTCAACTTTGCGGGGGGGGGGTAAACACTAGTAGTAGAGCGACTTTTGGACTTAAGACTCAAGACGTCATTGCGAGCGTAAGCGAAGCAATCCAAAGACTGTTTACCCAATTAAGCCATAAACCACAATGTCATTCTGAACTTGGTTCAGAATCTCATGTTGACAAGATCCCGTGTCAAGCACGGGATGACAAAAGAGGGATTCTACCCCTTTGCAAAGCCTTAGCGTTCACCCTTGCAGAAACCCTAATTGTAATGGGTATAATTGGTGTGGTTGCGGCATTGACTATTCCAAACTTAAATTCTTCAACTGCAGATAAAGAAAAAGTAGCCAAAGTAAAGAAACTATATTCAAACCTACAAGATGCTTTAGGGCGTGCACAAGCTGTTTATGGTCCATATGATGAATGGTTTACAGGACTCACTAACTATGAAGATATAAGTACTCGTTTCGGCGAGAGAATGACTGAATTTATGAAGGTATCAAAAAATTGTAAATTATCTACAGGATGTGCTTCTAAATCTAAAGCTTATTATTATGATGGTAGTGAAATGGCATCTAATTTAGATGATTCTCATACAGGTTACTATAATGTGATTCTTGCCGATGGAACATCATTGTCTTTTGATCAGTCTGTGATATATGTAGATATTGATGGTCCAAATAAAGGTAAAACAAAAGAAGGCTCTGATTTATTTACATTTAGTATATTTGATGATGAAAATAATAATTATGCAATTGAGTATCTTTCTAGTGGTGGCAGTACAGGAAATTTATCTTATATGGATTTACTGGGTTGGGTAATTTTAAACAATAATATGGACTACTTAAAGGCAACTCTAACTGGTGATACTTATAAATGTCCTAATGGTAAAATTCTAAATTGGGAAACTCAAACCTCTTGCAAATAATTTCTAAATAATCTTTTTGTGCTATAATTTCCCTGATAAAATTAATAAATAAAAGGAAATAAAGATGTTAGATAATTTAGAAAGAATAATTGATTTTAAACAAGGTGAAAACAGACAACAATCAGCTTGTTTATATAAAAATGAAGGATCAATTGATTGGGAACAATTGAATGGTGGCGAGTTAACATACAAAAATTTCTTAAACATGAGCGTTTTAGTTGATGTTTTGAGTGAATTTTACGATGTTTTTGCAACAGTAATGGCAAAAGTCGGTTTACCTTGTGCGGTTGCTTTGGGTAAGACTTTAGTTGATTCTTATGCAAAAGCAGTTGATAGCAATCCGATTGGTGCAATTGGTTCTTGTATCGGTTTTTCAAAAATTGTTGATGACAGAACTGCAAAAAAAATTATCCAAAGCCAATTTGAAGTTGTTTTAGCTTGCGGATATGATAAAGAAGCTTTAGAAATTTTAAAGAAAAACGAAAATTTGAAGGTTATTAAAATCAACACACCTTTTGATGAGGTAAGAATTTCTGTATCGCAAGAGTTAAAAATCACTCCATTTGGTGTTTTGGAACAAGATGCAGATAGAGCAGATTTTAATAAAGATACTTTCAAAGTTTTAACAAAAAAGAAACCTGAACAAGAGCAATTGGAAGATGCAATTTTTGCGTTTAAAGTTGCAAAATATGCAAAATCAGATGTAGTTGTTTTGGCAAAAGATTTTAAAACACTGGCAATCGGACAAGGTGAAACATCGTTTGTTGAATCTTGCGAAGGTGCAATGGATACAGCATGTGACAGCACAAAAGATGCTGTTATGGCAACAGATAGAGCTATAGAAACTGTTGATGTAATTCATGCGGCAGCAAGAGGTAGAATTGCGTTAATTATTGAACCGGCAGGTTCTATTAATGATAAAAAATTAATAGAACAATGTGATAAATACGAAATTGCATTAGTTGCAACTGGTATTGAACACTTTAAAGGTTAATAGGAATTAAGATAAAAATAAAATAGAGGAAATTATGAAAAAATCACCATATAATAAAGCGGTGAAGTGGTTGTCTGCAGCGCACTTTACAACAGATACATATTCAGGATTTTTACATCCGATTATGCCGTTTATTGCAGCTAAAATAGGTATTTCAATGGGTGTTGCTGCGCTTTTAATGAGCTTGTCACAATTGTTTTCTCAATTGTTGCAACCAATTTTCGGATTTTTTGCGGATAACATTGCCAAAAGAAGCTTTATTTTTTGGGGATTAGTTTTTGCGACAGTATTTTTCCCGTTGACAGGTGTTGCGCATAACGTTTATACTTTAGCCTTGTTTATTATACTGGGTAGTTTGGGTGTAAGTGTTTTTCACCCTCAAGGTATCGGTTTTGTAATTAGATTTACAAGAAAAGATTTCACAAAAAATATGGGCTTATTTTTAAGCCTTGGTTCAATCGGATATTCTTTCGGACCATTATTGTCTGCTGCAATTACTCAATACTTGAGTTTAGAAAAAATGCCTCTATTAATCATTGTAGGTGTTGTTTTAGCACTTTTAATGTTTGTATGCGTACCTAAAATTTCAGACAGAGATAAAATTGAAAGTTCTAAAAAGGATATTGTTGCAGTATTCAAGACAATTTTGACAAATAAACAAGTTTTGATTTTGATTTTGATTTCTATTATGAAAGCATTAATTTCAAGCAGTTGTACAATCTTGTTGCCATTCTTGTGGAAAGCAAACGGTCATGATCCAATGTATATTGGTATGGCATTATTCTGGTTTATGTTTGCAGGTGGAATTGGTTCACTTGTAAGTCCAAAGGTTGAAGAAGTTGTAGGAACAAGACGAATTATTTATATATCAATGTTGTCAATGCCTGTTTTAATGTGTATATTTGTGTTTTTTAACGCAAAATTCCCAATACTGGCACTAATTGATTTTGTATTAATGGCATTTATTTTAATGCTTGCAACTCCGATTACAATGGTTCTTGCCCAAAAAGAATTGCCTCAATATAAAAGCATAATCGGCGGATTTTTAAACGGATTTTGTTGGGGTATAGTAGGTGTATTACTCAGCGGAATGGGTTTTATGGCTCAAAAGTTCGGTATCTTGCAAATGTTATTTATTGCAGGATTCATTCCGGCCTTCAGTGCATATTTTGTTAAATACTTGAACATTGAAAAAAAATAGACTATACTTGAGTTATGAAAATTTCAAGGACATCAAATGTAAACGCTCATAGAGATTCTTGGGTAGAAGTCAATATTGATAACGTTTCTAACAATATTAAAGAATTAAAAAAATGTGTACCGCAAGATAAAAAGTTCTTAGCAGTAGTTAAGGCAGATTCTTACGGACACGGTGCTGCAATGCTTGCTCCTACAATGCTTGCATCAGGTGTAGATATGTTTGGTGTTGCTTCAATTGATGAAGCTTTAAATTTAAGAGAAAACGGTGTAACCGCTGAAATTTTAATTCTTGGCGCAGCGCCAATTTGGGCATTACCAACGGTTGTTGAAAACAATTTAACTATTACAATTTTTTCAGAAGAACACTTGGAATCTTGTATTCAAACTTACGAAAGAACAAAAATTCCTGTAAAGGCTCATATTAAGTTAGATACAGGCATGAACAGAATAGGTGTTTCTCACAAAGACGCAGTTGAATTTATTAAAAAAGTTCAATCAATGGAATGCATTGATTTAAAGGGTATTTTCTCACACTTAGCGAATGCTGAAATTAAAGAAAAGACAGAACAACAACTAGCGATTTGGGAGGATGTAATTTCTCAAATTAATACTGACGGTTTGTTGCTTCATATCTTGAATACAGCCGGTATTATTACAAGCAATGTCTACAAATGCACATATAATATGGTTCGTGGCGGTATTGGTTTGTATGGATTATATCCTGACTTAATTTCTGAGGCACAACATGTTAATTTGAAACAAGCAATGTCAGTTAAAACAAGAATTATACACATTCATGAAATTGAAAAAGGTGACGGTGTAAGCTACGGACATACTTTTGTTGCTGATAAACCTACAAAAATAGCGACAGTTCCTCTAGGTTATGCTGACGGCATTCCAAGATTAATGTCTAATAAATTTTATGGACATATTAACGGACAAAAAGTTAAACAAGTCGGTAATGTTGCAATGGATCAAATGATGTTTGATATTACGGGTGTTGATGCAAAAGTTGGTGACGTAATCACTTTACTTGACGAAACATTACCTATTGATGATTGGGCAAAAGCAATGGGTACAATACATTACGAAATTATTTGCCACTTGAAAGCTCGACTTGCAAGAGTTTACACAAGATAAGGATTTGAAATGGAAAATAAATTTGATTTTGGGATTATAGGCTCAGGACCTGCAGGTTTTACGGCTGCTTTACTCGCAGCAGAAAAAGGCTTGAAAGTTGTACTTTTTGAAAAAGATAAAATTGGCGGAGTTTGCCTGAACAAGGGTTGTATTCCAACAAAAACTATTATGCATTCGGCTGAACTGTATAAAGATGTTAAAAATGCCGAAAATATTGGTATTGTAGCAAATGATGTAAAATTTGATTTTGCAAAAGTTATGGAGCGCAAAAATAAAGTTACTGAAATGCTAAGAAATGCTTTAACAAAGAATTTGCAATCAAAAGGTGTGCAAATTGTTGAAGATGAAGCTAAGGTTATTGCAGAAAAAACAATTGAAGCAAATGGTGAAACTTATATTTGCGAAAAAATTATAATGGCAACAGGCTCTGAACCAAAAGCTTTGAAATGTTTAGAATATGACCATGAATTTATTTTAAATTCGGATGATTTATTTGAAATGAAAGAAGCACCAAAAAGCGTTGTAATTATTGGTGCAGGTGCTGAAGGTATTGAATGGGCAAGAATTTTTAAAGACATAGATGTGGATGTAACTGTTATTGAAGCAACTAACAAGGTTCTTTCAATTGCTGATGATGAAGTTTCAAAATATGTTGAAAGAATGTTTAAAATGCGTAAAATTGGTTTGAAACTTTCTACAACAGTTGAAAAAATTGAAAATAAAAAAGTAACACTTTCAAATGGTGAAGTTTTAGAACCTGATTTTGTACTTGTTGCAATCGGCAGAATTCCAAATAAACCGGTAGCAAACGGCAAAGTTATTTACTTGGGTGATGCTTGCGGACAATTAATGTTAGCTAATTTTGGAATGTATCAGGCAAGAGCTTTGATGTCGGATACTCCTTTTGATAATGTGTTTATTCCGAGTGTAGTTTACGGTATTCCTGAAATTGCATGGATAGGTGCAAACGAGCAAGATTTACCGGTAGGAAGTTATAAAAAGAGTGTTTTACCTGTAAGAACTTTAGGTAAAGCTCATTGTGACAACGATATTGACGGATTTATTAAAGTTTTATCATATGATGATAAAATTATAGGCGCTCATATCATATCAAAAGAAGCATCAGCAATGATTCATGAGTTTGCAATTGCAATGCAAAATGAAATCTCAATTAAAGATTTACACAAAGTTTGCTTTGCTCACCCAACATACTCAGAAGGTGTTTATGAAAGTATTTTAGCACTATGAAAAGATTACCTGATTACTTAAAACGACAAATTATTGACACAGAAAAAACAAAGAATGTTCGAACAATCTTGAAACACAATTGTTTGAATACAGTTTGTGAAAATGCAAGATGCCCAAATAAAAATGAATGCTATCAAAAAAATACGGCAACTTTTTTGATTATGGGTAATGTTTGTACTCGTAATTGTCGTTATTGCAATATTGGGTGCGAAAGACCTGAACCACTTGATGTTAATGAGCCAAAAAATTTAGCAAAAGCTGTTAGCGAATTAGGTTTAAAATATTCTGTAATCACCTCGGTTACACGTGATGATTTACCAGATGGCGGGGCAAATCATTTTGCTAAAACGATTGAAGAGATTAGAAAAATTTTTCCGGATACAAAAATAGAAATTTTAACACCTGATTTCAAAGGGAATAAAGAGGCTTTAGACATAATAATTAAAGCTCATCCGGATGTGTTTAATCATAATATCGAAACGGTAGAACGATTGTTTAAAACTGCTCGCCCACAAGGAAATTACAGACAATCTTTAGATGTGTTGAAATATATTAAAGACAACAGTGATATCCCTACAAAATCAGGCATGATGGTTGGTTTGGGTGAAACTCAAGATGATATAAAACAAACCCTTGATGATTTACGCTCTGTAAATTGTGATATTTTAACTATTGGGCAATATATTCAACCTTCAAAACTCCATTTGGAAGTTGAAAAGTATTACACAGAAGAAGAATTTGAAGAGTTGAAAGAATTAGCAAAACAAGCAGGATTTGAAAAGTATCAAATAGCACCGCTTGTTCGTAGTTCTTATAACGCTTTCAAACTTTTTAATTAATTTATTTTTTGAATACCCAATAATCCTTGTTTAATAATATTAAGAACGGTACTAATTCTAAACGACCAATTAACATATTAAACATAAAGATTATTTTTGTTAAATCGTGTAAGCTTTCATAATTACCCATAGGTCCAAGAGTGCTACCAAAAGCGGGACCTGTAATGCTTAGAGTTGAGAACGAACCGGTAAAACCAATTACGGCGTTGTTTTCAATGAATGAAACTGTAATAGAACTTATTATTAAAATAGTTACGTAGAAAATTACAAATCCGATAATTTGAGAAATAATTTCAGGCGCAACCGTTGTTCTGTCAAGTTTGATTGTCACAACAGCATTGGAGTGTAAGAATTTTATAACTTCCCTTTTCAAGTATTTGAATACAATTAATGCTCTCATAATTTTGATACCACCGCCTGTTGATCCTGCAGAAGAACCAGCTAAGATTGCGATTAACAAAATTATTTGAGCGGAAGTTGCCCAATACGTATAATCACTGCAAGCAAAGCCTGTTGAGGTCATTAAACTTACAACCGTGAAAACAATATTTGTTAAATTAATGAATGAAAATTCGTTTGATGTATTCCAGAAGAATAAAGCGATTAAGGCTGATACAACAAGTATAATTCCGATGTAAGTTCTAAATTCTTCGTTATGAAAAATCATTTTCCATTTTAATTGAGTAATAAATCTATATACAAGTGCCAAGTTGCAACCAGATAAAAACATAAATACAATTACAACCCAAGTTATAGGTAACGAGTGGTATCCAGCGATTGAAAATTCGTTAAGTGACATACCGCCGGATGAAATTGTTGAAAATGCGTTGCAGATAGCATCAAACAACGGCATTTTGAAATATACCAATAAACCGATTTCAATTAAGGTTAAAACTATGTATAAACCCCATAATGCAATAGCTGTATTCTTAATACGAGGTGTCAATTTGTCTTCTGTAGGTCCGGGGGCTTCAGCAAAGAACATTTGACGTCCTGCAATTGCAAACTGTGGCAAAATCGCAATAAACAAGATGATAATTCCCATACCGCCTAACCATTGAGTGAATGAGCGCCAGAAGAACAGCGTATGAGGGTAGTTGTAATGGGTTAAAATTGTTGCGCCTGTTGTTGTAATCCCAGAAATTCCTTCAAAGAACGAATCAACAACTCCAAAATTAAAAAATAAGTACGGAATACTTGCTATAATAGCGAAAATTAACCAAGATAAAAGAACTGTAGCAAGCCCTTCTGATTTTTTAATGTCGGTCATTTTTTTATCTTTGGTTAAAAAGTGATTTACGATAAGTTTGAAAAATCCGCCTAAAAGCATTGCTCCAATGCCTGTTGCAACAAACGGTAAAATGCAATTTGTTTCACCATAAATTATTGCAACTACTGCAGGCAATAATGTTACAAATCCGATACAGATAAAAACGAATGATACTGCGTTAAAAAGGTAACTTAATCTCATTTTATCCTACCTTAAAAAAGTCCTTAATCTTTTGTGCATCTTCGTTTTTAGTGAAAATTAAGATATCGTCACCAGCCATAATCAAAGTGTCACCTTTTGGAATGATAACCCTGTTTTTGCGGTTAACCATACCGATTACGGCACGAGTCGGAAGTTTTAATTCCATAAGTTTTTTTGTTTCAAAGTTTTCAGGAATTTCGATATCCAAAACTTCAGCCTTACCTTGTTCAACAGTGGCTAAAATACCGATATTTCTTTCGCTGAATTCATTTTTAATTTCGTGAAGTGCCGCAAATTTTGTAGATACGGCAATATCGATGCCAACTTGTTCGAATAACGGAATGTTCAAGAACTTTGTAACCCTTGCAACTACACGTTTTACGCCAAGTTGCTTAGCTAAAAGCGAGCATAATAAATTCTTTTCATCGTTGTTTGTAACGCTGATTAAAACGTCTGAATCACCGATGTCTTCTTCGTTTAGAAGTTCCAGATTTGTTCCGTCACCGTTTATAATCAATGTGTTGGTTAAAGTTTCTGATAAGAATTCACAGCGTTCTTCGTTCTTTTCAATGATTTTAACCTTCATTTTTAAAGATTCTAAATCACGGGCAAGCATTAAACCTACATTTCCGCCGCCAATGATAGTGACTGTTTTGGTTGAATTCTTTTCGTGGAAGAATTTTCCTGCCAAAATGTCTAATGAGTGTGAAGAACCCATAAATATTGCTTTATCGCCTTCTTGTAAAATAGTTTCCCCATAAGGGATAGAAAGTTCGCCATCACGAGTTAACCCTACAATAAGAGTTTCCGCCGGAAAACTGCAATCTTTTACTTTTTTATCAACAAGAACGGAGTGTTCTTCAAGTTTGTATTCCAAAAGTTTTGCCTTACCGTTTGCAAAATTTTCAACATCAAGCGCTTTTGCAACGGTAACAATTCTGAAAATTTCTTTTGTCAAAAGTTCTTCAGGCCAAATGATTGAATCAATTGCGAAGGTTGATAAACCTTCCGTATCTTTTAATGCCAAGAAGGATTTTTTATATTCTTCGTGGTTAACAAAACAAATTGTTTTTAAACCGGTCATTTTTTTTGCGATACCGCAGGCAACGATGTTTGCATCATCAAGAGCCGTGCAGGCAATAAATACGTCCGCTTGAGCTATTCCTGCTTTGCGAAGAATATCAACGTCAGCGGCTGTACCGTTTATAAAACTTATATCTAATTTGTCGAAATCGTCTGATTTGTTGGCTTCGTTATCAATTACAATAACGTCATTTTGTTGATAAAATTCGTTTGCAATTAAATAACCAAATTCACTTGCGCCATAAATAATAATTTTCATACGGTGAATATAACGCAAACATGTTAAAAAATAAACCCATAATAAAATTTCTCAAACACTTAAACCCTCAAACCCTCTAAAACTCATGCTTGAATTTTAACTTTTTTATGTGATGATATAATTGAGGCTAATTATAAAATAGCAAAGTACAATATTATAAAAGATGAAAAGGAATTAAAGAAATGCCAAGAAAGACACCTTTAGAAAAAATTAGAAACATTGGTATTGCAGCCCACATTGATGCCGGTAAAACAACTACAACAGAACGTATTTTGTTTTACACAGGTAAAACTCACAAAATCGGTGAAGTACACGATGGTGCAGCAGTAACAGACTTTATGGATCAAGAACGTGAACGTGGTATCACAATCCAATCAGCTGCAGTAACAGCTAACTGGAAAGGACATCAATTGAATATTATTGATACACCGGGCCACGTTGACTTTACAGTTGAAGTAGAACGTTCATTACGTGTATTAGACGGTGAAGTTGCTGTATTCTGTGCTGTAGGTGGTGTTCAATCACAATCTGAAACAGTTTGGCGTCAAGCAAACCGTTATGAAGTTCCTCGTATCGTGTTCGTAAACAAAATGGACAGAACAGGTGCTGATTTTTACCGTGTATTAAATCAAATTAGAGATAGATTAAGAGCAAATGCTTATGCTATTCAAGTTCCTATCGGTGCTGAAGATAAAATGCAAGGTATCATTGATTTGATTGAAATGAAAGCAGAAATCTACAGAGATGATTTAGGTAAACAAATTGATATTTTCGATGTTGATACTTGTGATGAAATTTCTCAAGAATTAAAAGATAAAGCTCATCAATACAGAGATGAATTGGTTGAGGCTATTGCTGGTGAAGATGATGCATTAATGGAAAAATATTTTGAAGATCCAGAAAGCATTACAGTTCCTGAGTTAAAAGCAGTATTAAGAAAAGCAACTTGTGCAAACAAAATTGTTCCTGTAACTTGCGGTACTGCATTTAAGAACAAAGGTGTTCAAATGTTATTGGATAACGTTGTAGATTATTTACCATCTCCAATCGATGTAAAAGCGATTGAAGGTGAAATGGAAGATGGTACAAAAGTTGAAAGACATTCTTCTGATACAGAACCATTTGCAGCTTTAGCATTTAAGGTTATGACTGACCCATTCGTAGGTCGTTTAACATTCTTACGTGTATATTCAGGTGTAGTCACTTCAGGTTCTTATGTATTGAACGCTACAAACGGTAAAAAAGAACGTATTTCTCGTTTAGTTCGTATGTATGCTGATCAAAGACTTGAAGAACAAGAAGTATACGCAGGTGATATCTGCGCAGCAGTAGGTTTGAAAGATACAACAACAGGTGATACATTATGTGATGAAAAAGCACCTATCATCTTAGAAAAAATGGTATTCCCAGAACCTGTAATTTCTGTTGCAATTGAACCAAAAACAAAAGCTGACCAAGAAAAAATGGGTATTGCTTTACAAAAACTTGCAGAAGAAGATCCATCATTCAGAGTTAAAACTGATACTGAAACTGGTCAAACAATCATTTCAGGTATGGGTGAACTTCACTTAGACATCATCGTAGACCGTCTATTAAGAGAATTCAAAGTAGATGCAAACGTTGGTAAACCACAAGTTGCTTACCGTGAAACAATCAGAGGAAACTCAGATCAAGAATCTAAATTCCAAAGACAATCAGGTGGTAAAGGTCAATACGGTCACGTTAAAATCAGAATTTCTCCAGCAGAAGAAAATGCCGGTTTCGTATTCGAAAACAAAATTGTTGGTGGTGCTATCCCTAAAGAATTTATCGAACCTGCCAGAAAAGGTATGGAAGAAGCACTTGAAGGTGGTATCTTAGCCGGATTCCCAATGATTGACGTTAAAGTTGAACTTTATGATGGTTCTTACCACGAAGTTGACTCTTCAGAAATGGCGTTTAAAATTGCTGGTTCTATGGCTATTAAAGATGGTGTTAAAAAAGCACAACCTTGCGTACTTGAACCAATGATGAAAGTTGAAATTGAAATTCCTGATGAATACACAGGTAACATCATCGGTGATATTGCAAAACGTCGTGGACGTGTTGAAGGTCAAGAACCTCTTGGTAATACAGGTAACGTAATCGTTAGAGCAACAGTTCCTCTAGCAAATATGTTCGGTTACGCAACAGACTTACGTTCTAACACTCAAGGTCGTGGTACATTCTCTATGGAATTCAAATGCTACGAACAAGTTCCAAGAAACGTTGAAGAAGAAATTATCGCAAAATCTGGTGCTAAAGCATAGTCTGGATTATGATAATATAAATTCAAAAGCAGGCGGTGAGTTTAAACTCACCGCCTGTTTTATTTCTCTTTATGCTACAATACAAAATATGAAAAACATTACTAGAATTATCTTATCAATATTTTTTATTTTTAGCTTTGTTGCACCTGTATTTGCACAAAAAATTGATACTGACAAAATCGATTTTAATGTTGTCAAATTCACCGCTACTAAAAATACCGTAACATATAACTATATCTTAGATTATGCTAATATGTTGTATGAAAAAATCAATACAACAATTCCGTTTAAAGAAAACTGGGGATTGGAATATAGATATAAATTACATACAGATGGAACAATATCTGACTTAAAGCCAATGCCACTGAATACACCATACAAAGGTAAACCGATAAATAAACTATTTGAAGAGTTCTTGGTAAATACCACACCACCACCATTTCCTGAAAATATGGAGATAGGAGATGTGTATATAGAATTACTAGTAGATACTTATGTTGTTGATAAAATAACTATATA